>NZ_JBEPBA010000004.1:0-228931 GCF_040298885.1 Streptomyces sp. NPDC001137 | reverse complement strand
GTACATGCCCCACCCGGCCGGCGCGCCCGGGCCCCCCTGGCCGCCCCGCCCCCCCCCACGGGCGTGCACGACCCTCAGCGGGTCGACGTCACTTGTTGATGCAGGTGTTGCCGAAGGCGGGGTTCAGCAGCCCGATCACGGAGATCGTGTTGCCGCAGACGTTCACGGGGACGTGCACGGGCACCTGAACGACGTTGCCGGAAGCGATACCCGGGGAGTGCACCGCGGCACCCTGGGCACCGGCGTCGGCGACGGCCAGGCCCGCACCCGCGAGAACCAGACCACCAGTGGCAGCCGCAGCAGCGACGACCTTCTTGAGCATTATTCCTCCTTGTTGGCAAAAGCGATCTCGTGTTGCTGATCGCATTACCTGTAACGAGGAGGAAGTAATGGAGCTACGAGCTGATGGTCGCATTCACCCTTCTCGGGCCCGTTCCGTACGCGCGGCCGATTACGAAGGTCACGAGGCGTCGATGAAGCGGTCCAGCACGCGCACGCCGAACTTCAGGCCGTCGACCGGCACCCGCTCGTCGACGCCGTGGAACATGCCGGCGAAGTCCAGCTCCGGGGGCAGCTTGAGCGGTGCGAAGCCGAAGCCTCGGATGCCCAGCTCGTCGAAGGACTTGGCGTCCGTGCCGCCGGAGAGCATGTACGGGATCGCCTTGGCGGCCGGGTCCTCGGCCACCAGCGCGGACTGCATGGCGTCCACCAGCGCCCCGTCGAAGGTGGTCTCGACGGCCTTGTCGGCGTGCACGTCCTCGCGCCGCACCTTGGGCCCGAGGATCTTGTCCAGGTCGGCGAGGAACTCCTCCTCGAACCCGGGCAGGAAGCGCCCGTCGACATGCGCCGTGGCCTCGCCCGGGATGACGTTGACCTTGTAACCGGCGCCCAGCTGCGTGGGGTTGGCGGTGTTGCTGAGGGTCGCGCCGATGAGCTTGGCGATGCCGCCGAGCCTGGCCAGGGTGCCCTCCATGTCCTCCGGGTCCAGCTCGGTGCCGAGCGCGTCGCCGAGTTCGTCGAGGAAGGCCCGGGTGGTCTTCGTCACCCGCACCGGGAACTTGTGCCGGCCGAGCCGCGCGACGGCCTCCGACAGCTCGGTGATGGCGTTGTCCCGGTGGATCATCGACCCGTGCCCGGCGGTGCCGGCCACGGTCAGCTTCATCCAGTGCATGCCCTTCTCGGCCGTCTGGATCAGATAGAGCCTCCGCTGCTCGTTGACCGTGAACGAGAAGCCGCCGACCTCGCTGATCGCCTCGGTGACGCCCTCGAAGAGGTCGGGGTGTTTGTCGACCAGGTGCCGGGCGCCGAACGTGCCGCCCGCCTCCTCGTCGGCGAGGAAGGCGAGCACGATGTCGCGCGGGGGCCGGCGTCCGCTGCGCAGCCGGTCGCGCACGACCGCCAGGGTCATCGCGTCCATGTCCTTCATGTCGACGGCCCCGCGGCCCCAGACGCAGCCGTCGGTGACCTCGCCGGAGAAGGGGTGGTGGGTCCAGTCGTCGGCGTTGGCCGGTACGACGTCGAGGTGGCCGTGGATGAGGAGCGCGGGCCGTGACGGGTCCTCGCCCTCGATCCGGGCGACCGTGGACGCCCGGCCCGGGTGCGACTCGAAGATCTTCGAGTCGAGACCCACCTCGGCGAGCTTCTCCGCGACGTACTCGGCCGCCTCCCGCTCACCCGGACCCGAGTGGTCGCCGTAGTTGCTGGTGTCGATCTGGATCAGCTCGCGGCAGAGGTCCACGACCTCGTCCTCGCCGGTGACGCCCCTGGCCGTGTCCGTCTCGCTCACGCTGCTTCCTCCCGCTGTCACTGCTGGTGGTTCCCCTCATCCTCCCTCTGAGCCCGGCCCCTCCCCAAGACCGGGCCCCGCCCGTCACACGCCGTTCACGCGGGACGGGGGGTGACCGGGGACCTCGCGAAAGCCTGGTAATGTTTCCTTCGTCGCCGCGGGGGAAACCCCGCACGACAGACACCTTGTCCGGGTGGCGGAATGGCAGACGCGCTAGCTTGAGGTGCTAGTGCCCTTTATCGGGCGTGGGGGTTCAAGTCCCCCCTCGGACACCAGCCGGAGCCCCCGGCCGCTCAGCGGCCGGGGGCTCCGTCGTTCGCTCAGGCCGTTGTGGCCACAACCCGTCCTCCGGCGCCGTGCCCGCGCTGATTCCGCAAGATTCCCCGAGGTCCGACGAAGCCCCAGCTCCCCCGGTGCGCTCCGGCGCGCGCCGGGCTCCGCTACGCCCTCCGGATTTACAATTTACTTGACTCGACCTTACAGGGCTTGTTGACTGGTTCGGAGCCAGTGACTCCCAGGTGACAAGAGGTGAAGCTCTGTGAAGACCCAGGGAAGCCTGACGATCGAGCGCCTGCCGGAGGCCGTCCCGAGAGTCACAAGGGGGCGTCCGCAGCCCCTGGGTGCCACTGTCGACGCCGACGGCGTGAACTTCTCGCTCTTCTCCGAGCACGCGACACGCGTCGACCTGCTGCTGTTCGACCGCTGTGACGCGCCCCGGCCGTCCCGCGTCGTACGCCTGCACCCCGAGCGGCACCGCAGCTTTCACTTCTGGCACTGCCATGTGGCCGGGATCGGTCCGGGGCAGGTGTACGCGTACCGGATCGACGGCCCCCGCAACACCCACCACTCGGGGGCCCGCTTCAACCACCGCAAGGTGCTCCTCGACCCGTATGCGCGGGCCAACATCAACAGCTGCTGGGACCGCGCCCACGCCATCGGCGGCGGGGACAACGTGGAGCACTGCATGCGCAGCCTGGTCGTCGACCTCGACGCCTACGACTGGGAGGGCGACCGTCCGTTACGGACGCCGATGGCGGACACGGTCATCTACGAGATGCACGTCCGCGGCCTGACCGCCTCGCCCACCTCGCGCGCCGCCCATCCCGGCACCTTCTCCGCGGTCGTGGAGAAGATCCCGGAGCTGAAGCGGCTCGGCATCACCGCCGTGGAACTGCTGCCCGTCTTCGACTTCGACGAGACGCAGATCCTGCGCACCGGCCCCGACGGCACACCACTGCGCAACTACTGGGGCTACGACCCGTACGGCTTCTTCGCCCCGCACACCGGCTACTGCGCCGAGCCCCACCTCGCCGGGCACATCACCGAGTTCCGGGACATGGTCAAGGCGCTGCACCGGGCGGGCATCGAGGTCATCCTCGACGTGGTCTTCAACCACACCAGCGAGGGCAACGAGTACGGGCCGACGATCAGCTTCCGGGGCCTCGCCAACGAGGCCTACTACCACCTGTGGCCGCAGGACCGCAGCCGCTACATGGACTTCACGGGCTGCGGGAACGCGGTCAACGCCAACCACCCCATGGTCACCAAGTTCATCCTGGAGTGCCTGGAGTACTGGGTGACCGAGCACCATGTCGACGGCTTCCGCTTCGACCTGGCCTCGGAGATGTCCCGCGGGCCCATGGGCTACGAGATGGCCGTACCGCCGGCCCTCTGGGCGATCGAGCTGTCGCAGGTGCTCGCCGAGACGAAGATCATCGCGGAACCCTGGGACGGCGGCGGGCTGTACCAGGTCGGCCGGTTCCCGGGGAAGCGCTGGGCGCAGTGGAACGGGCCGTTCCGCGACGACGTACGCCGTTTTGTGCGCGGGGACGCCGGCCTGGTCGGGGAGATCGCCTCCCGGCTCGGGGGTTCGGCCGACCTGTTCTTCCCGCAGCAGGTGCTGCCCACCAACAGCATCAACTTCGTGACCTGCCACGACGGCTTCACGCTCAACGACCTGGTCTCGTACCAGCACAAGCACAACCACGCCAACGGCGAGTCCGACGCCGACGGCGCGCACGAGAACTTCAGCTGGAACTGCGGGGTGGAGGGCCCGACGGACTCCGAGGAGGTGGAGCGGCTGCGGGTGCGGCAGATCAAGAACTTCCTGTCCATCCTGATGCTCAGCCGGGGCGTGCCGATGCTGCTCGCCGGGGACGAGTTCCGCAACACCCAGCACGGCAACAACAACGCCTACTGCCAGGACAACGAGACCTCCTGGCTGGACTGGGACCAGGCGGAGAAGGAAACGGAGATACGTTCCTTCACCGAACGGGTCATCGGGCTTCGCAAGCGTTTTGGGACCTTCCGTGAGGCCCGCTTCTTCACCGAACGCCGCAATGAACGGGGTCAGGCCGACGTCACCTGGCACGGCACCAAGCTGCTGTGCCCCGGCTGGGACCACGCGGACGCGCGGGTGCTGGCGGCCACGCTCGGCGGCTTCGACGGCGACCCCGACCTGCATCTGATCCTGAACATGTACCACCTGGGCCTGGACTTCGAGCTGCCGCCCGTCGAGGGCCACCGCTGGTTCCGGGTCCTGGACACGGCCTGCTCCGGGCCGCACGACCTGCTGCCCGCCGGCGCGGAGGAACCGGTCGACGGGGCCGTCTTCCACGCCCACGGCCGCAGTGTCGTCCTCCTTGTGGCGCTACCCGACGAGAAGGGCACGTGACGAGATGAGTGCCACCACCGACCGCCGTATCTTCTCCGACACCCTCGCGGGATATGTGACGTACCACAGCCCCACCCAGCACCGTTTCGGGCTGCGCACCTCCGACGGCCGCGAGTTCACCGTGCACCTGGCCCGCAACGTCGTCTCCCGCATCGTCCGCAACCTGGGCGACCCCTACCACGACACCACCTCGCGCACCCGGGACATGCTCGGCACCGGACGCTTCCTGTTCGCCTACGGGATCTTCTACGAGTGGGAGGGCGGCGCACGCTTCGAGGCGAAGGAGATCACCTTCCCCGAGGAGAGCCGCGGCCACTACGTCTTCGAGCACCCCAACTGGTGGGTGCAGCAGGCCGCGGCGATCGCCGACTTCTATCTGCGCGGCCAGTTCCCCGACGGCAAGTTCGACTGGCGCAACTACCGCACCCACCTCACCCTCGACGGGGCGCACCTGCCCGAGCACGCGGGGGCGAACGTGCGGCAGGAGACCGACACCATCTCGCGGCTGGTGTACGGCCTTTCGACCGCCTATCTGCTGACCGGCGAGGACCGGTTCCTGGACGCGGCCGAGAGCGGGACCGAGTACTTACGGCAGTACATGCGCGTCGACGACAAGCAGGACGGGATCGTCTACTGGTACCACGGCATGGACATCACACCGACCGGGCGGCGCAAGGTGTACGCCTCGGAGTTCGGGGACGACTTCGACGCCATCCCGATGTACGAGCAGATCTATGCGCTGGCCGGGCCGACCCAGACATACCGGGTGACCGGCGATCCGCGGATCCTTCAGGACATCGACCGGACGGTCGCCCTGTTCCAGCGGTACTTCCGTGATGAGGAGCGCGGGGGCTTCTTCTCGCACATCGACCCGATCAACCTCTCCCCCTGTGACGACGCGCTGGGCCGCAACCGCTCGCGCAAGAACTGGAACTCGGTCGGCGACCACGCCCCGGCGTATCTGATCAACGCCTATCTGGCCACCGGCCGCGAGGACTTCGCCGAGCTCCTGGAGGAGACCGCGGACACCATCGTGGCCCGCTTCCCGGACGAGCCGGACAGCCCGTTCGTCCAGGAGCGCTTCCACGAGGACTGGAGCCCGGACCGCACCTGGGGCTGGCAACAGGACCGGGCGGTGGTCGGACACAACCTGAAGATCGCCTGGAACCTGACCCGGATCCGGGCCCTGCACGACAAGCAGGAGTACGCCGAGACCGCCCGCCGGATCGCCGAGATCATGCCGCCGGTCGGCAGCGACCAGCAGCGCGGCGGCTGGTACGACGTGGTGGAGCGGCGGGCGGACGCGGACAGCGGCATCCACCGCATGGTGTGGCACGACCGCAAGGCCTGGTGGCAGCAGGAGCAGGCGATCCTCGCCTATCTGATCCTGGCCGGGACGGCCGACGACCCGGAGTCGCTGCGGCTCGCGCGGGAGGCCGCCTCCTTCTACAACGCCTTCTTCCTGGACCACCAGGACGGCGGGGTCTACTTCAATGTGCTGGCCGACGGGATCCCGTATCTGGTGGGCACCGAGCGGCTCAAGGGCTCGCACGCGATGGCCGGCTACCACTCGCTGGAGCTGTGCTATCTGGCGGCCGCCTACACCGGTCTGCTGATCAGCCACGAGCCGCTCACCCTGCACTTCCGGCCGCGCCCCGAGGACCTGCCGGAGCGTGAACTGCGGGTGGCGCCCGACCTGTTGCCGCCGGGGTCCGTGGAGCTGACCCGGGTGTGGGTCGACGGACGCGAGCACCATCACTTCGACGCCAAGCAGCTGACCGTGAAGCTCCCCGAGAGCGACGGGCCGGTGCGGGTGCGGGTGGAGCTGGAGCCCGTGCAGATGCGCCTGAGGATGCGCAGCGAGTTCGACGGCGGCACCGCGCACGTCCGCTGCGGCGGCGCGGTCGACGCGGGCGAACTGGACAAGTTCCGCCGGGTCCTCGGCGAGGTGATGGCCGCGGGGCCCCGGCGGGTGGAGTTCCATCTGTCCGAGGTCAGCGAGATGTGCCGGCCCGCGGTCAACGAACTGCTCGTGCAGCGCACCAAAGCAGGACTCGACGTCGACTTCGTCGTCGTCGGTGCGGTCCTGCCCGAGGTCCGCGAAGCCCTGATGGCCACAGACGCCTTCCTGCTAGAGGGCGAGGAGGACTGAACCGTGACCACCACCCTGCCCCCCGGAACCCTCGCCGCGGAGCCCGACTTCGCCCCGCCCTACGAGGTGCCCGTAGAGCCGGTGGACTTCTCCGCCTACTGCCAGGACCTCTTCGGCACCCTGAGCCGCTCCGACCAACGGCGCTGGGGCGAGGTCTACGTCCGTGGACTGCTCGGCGTGCCCGGCCGCAAGACCCCGGCCCGCATCTCCGAGCAGGTCCTCGGCCGCCGGGCCGTGCAGCAGATCCAGCAGTTCGTCAACCAGAGCCCGTGGCCGTGCGGTCCGGTGCGCCGGCGGCTCGCCGGGCAGCTCAGCCGGGCCTTCCGCTCGGAGGCCTGGTGCGTCGACGAGGTCGTCTTCGCGAAGAACGGCGACCGCTCGGTGGGCGTGGCCCGGCAGTACGCGCCCTCGCTGGAGCGCACCGTCAACTGCCAGCTGGCGCTGGCCACTTCGCTGGTGGGCCGGCACGGCGGCGTCCCGGTCAGCTGGCGGCTGATGCTGCCGTCCCGCTGGGACCGCGACGAGCGGCTGCGCACCCAGGCGCATCTGCCGCCTCAGGAGCGCTCCCGGCCGCGCTGGCGGTACATCCTGGAGGCCGTCGACGAGATGCTGGAGGAGTGGTATCTGGAGCCGCTGCCGGTGCTGGTGGACTGGCGCGGTGAGGCCGATGTGGCGCCCCTGCTGCGCGGGCTCGAGGCGCGTGGGCTTGCGTATCTGGTCGAGGCCTCGCCCAGCACCGCGGTCACCCTCCCCAGGCCGTGCGCCGGATCCCCGTACGGCAGCGGGACGTTGACGGAGCTCGCCGTGCACGCCGTCCAGCACCGCAAGCGGATGCCGATCGCCTGGCAGGACCGGACGACGGCCCGGATGCGACAGTCCCAGGTCCTGTCCGCACCGGCCCTGCTGCTGACCGAGGCGCCCCACGGCGGGGGTGCGGGCGCCCGGTCCGCGGGGGCGCAGCCGCCGCAGCGGCCGAGGCATCTGGTCACCGACTGGCCGTACGGCCGGCCCACCCCGCGTACGTACTGGCTGACCAATCTGCCCGGGCGCAGGCTGTCGGACGTGCTGCCGCTGGCGCAGCTGCGGACGCTGTCGGGCGAGAGCCTCGGCCGGCTCCAGCAGGACTTCGGGCTCGCCGACTTCGAGGGCCGCTCCTTCCGCGGCTGGCACCATCACGTCACGCTCGCCTCGGTGGCGATGGGCTACGACACGCTGAGCCGGCCCTACCGCGGCCAGCCGACGGCGGTGAAGTCGATGTCGCCGAGGCCGGGCACACCGTAGTTGGCGAGGCCCTTCCTGACCGCGAGCACCTGCGGGCGCTGGTAGAGCAGGACGTCGTGGCCCAGCTGCCAGATCAGGCGGTCGGCCTGGTTGTAGAGCTGGTCGCGGCGTCCTGCGTCCAGGGTGTGCACGGCGCGGCCGAGCAGGGAATCGATCTCGGGGCTGGAAATCCTGCCGTAGTTCTCGTAGAACTGGCCGCCGCTCGGCCGCCGGTAGACGGGGTACAGGGTGCTGGGATAGGTCAGTCCGGTGAATCGGAAGATCGCCAGATCGAAATTCCCGCGGTTCAGATACTTCGACAGGTAGTCGTCGGCCGGGACTTTCTGGATCTCCACCGAAATTCCGGCGCGCTGGAGCATCTGCTGGATCAGCTGGGAGAGGTCGAGACCAAGGCGGTTGGTGGACTGACTGAGTACGAAACGCAGGCGCAACTCCTGCCCGTTCTTGCTGCGGGTGCCGCTGCCGCCGGTGCGGTGCCATCCGCGCCGGTCCAGAATTCGCTCGGCGGCCTTCAGGTCGTAGGTGCCGAGCGAAGCGGAATTGTCCGCGTATCCGGGCTGGTTGGTCATGAAGAAGTGGTTGCCGAGCAGGGGCACCCCGACCGGCAGACCGGTGCCCGCCACCTCGGCGAGGGCATGGCGGTCGATGGCCCGCAGCACGGCCCTGCGCACCTGGGCGTCCGCGAGGGGGCCCGCGGCGCCGTTCAGCGCGACCTGTACGTCGTCCCAGGCGGAGCCGGTGCGGATGTCGGTGTCGTCGGCGTTCTTGAGCCGGTCGTAGAGGTCGGCGGAGGCGGCGTTGACGGCGTCGATCTCGCCGTTGAGGAAGGCCTGGACGGCGGTCGTGGGGTCGAGGGTGCGGAAGACGACCCGGTCGAGGCGGGGGCGGGTCCCCCACCAGGCGGGGTCGGGTACGAGGGTCAGGGTCTGGCCGGTGTCGTCCAGCGAACCGATCCTGAAGGCTCCCGCGGTGATCGGCGCCTTCCCCTGCCAACCGGTGTTGAAGTCCGCCGGGTTGCCGAAGCCGGCGGCCGGGTACAGCGGCGTGAACAGCCGCTGCCAGTCGGCGAACGGCCGCCTGAAGGTGACCTTCACCTCGTGCGCGTCCGCCCCCTGACGTACCGAGGCGATGTCCTCGTAGCCACTCGGGTCGGCGATCCGGTAGCGCGCGTCGCCCCTGCCCAGCGCACGCCACTGGGCCGCGAAGTCCCGCCAGCCGAGCGGCTTTCCGTCGGACCACCTCGCCTCGGGGTTGAGGCGGTAGGTGACCGTCTGAGGGGTGGTGGAGGTGACGGAGGCGGAGCGCAGATAGGCGGGCGCGGGCCGGGGAGCGCCTTCGGCGTCGCGGGTGAACAGGCGCGGCTCCAGCATGCCGGCGACCGTGAAGACGTCGTCCAGGGTGCCGTCCGCCTGGTAGTAGTTGAACTGCGTCAGCCACTGGTAGATCGGCAGCGTCAGGGTGCCGCCCTGGCGGAGTTCGCTGCGCGGGCGGGGGTTGACGTCGGTGCGGCCGTAGGCCGGAACCGCCGCGCTGGAGCTGCTGTTGCCGGGGGCGGCACGGCCGTGTGCCCCGGTGCAGCCGCCCAGCACGGCGCAGAGGGTGATCCAGACCAGCGCGGGCCACAACCTTCTGCCGCGTATCAGGAACCCCGTCATTGCGATGCCCTCTCCCCCGTGTGACCGCAACACCTGCCGCTGACACGGCGGGCGCTTCAGCGAGCAGTCTGCCGTAAGAAAGCGCGAACACGTCTTCAAAGGGCGTCCGTGAGCTTAACATTGGCCCATGTCAAGCACATGAAGCCGACGGGTTGCCGAGGAGTCCGACGCCCGATGCTCGTATTGTTGGCAAAACGTCTGACAAACTGCCTCGTATTGCTTCTCGCTTCAACCTTTCTCTGCTATTTGATTTCCTCCGCGGCGCTCGATCCGCGGTCCTACTTCGAGGACCGGACGCCCCGGCCGCCGGCCGCCGTGGTCGATGCGCGGCTCGCCGAAATCGGGCTCGACGGCGGCACTCCGGTGACCGAGCGTTTCGGCCACTGGGCGTGGCGGGCCCTGCACGGGGATCTCGGCCGCACGCTCGACGGCACGCCGGTGGACGCCGAGTTCGGCCGGCGAGTGGGGGTCACCGCGCGGCTGCTGATCGTCGGGACGGTCGTGGGCACGGCGCTGGGGGTGCTCGCGGGGGTGTGGGCGGCGGTGCGACGGGGCCGGCTGCCCGACCGGGCGCTGACGCTGTTCTCCTTCGCGGTGCTGTCGGTGCCGCCGTTCGTGCTGGGACTGCTGCTGCAGGCGGGTGCGCTGACGGTCAATGACGCGGCGGGCCGTACGGTGATCCGGTACACCGGCGAGCGCACGCCCGGTCTGGAGGGCGGCCCGGTGACCCGACTCCAGGACGTGGCAGTGCACTTGGTCCTGCCGACGATCTCGGTCGCCCTGGGGGCGATCGCCGCGTACAGCCGTTATCAGCGGGGGGCCACGCTGGACGTCCTCGCCTCGGACCATCTGCGCACCGCCCAGGCCAAGGGGCTCACCCCCGGGCGCGCACTGCTCCGGCACGGCCTGCGGACCTCGCTGATTCCGCTGACGGCGTTCTTCTCCTTCGGATTCCTGACGCTGTTCACGGGCGCCGTGTTCACGGAGAAGATCTACGGCCGGCACGGCATGGGCAGTTGGTTCATCGAGTCCGTGCAGCGGGGCGATGTGAACGCGGCCATGGCGGTGGAGGTGTTCAGCGCCGCGCTCGTCCTGCTGGCCGGACTGGTCGCGGATCTGCTGCACAGCGCGCTCGATCCACGGGTGCGGTACGCGTGAGATCCGCGCGGGGGGCGCGGATACGGCGGCGGCTGGTCCGCTCACCGGGCGCGGTGGCGGGCGGTGCGCTGCTGCTCGGTCTGTTCCTGTTCGCCTTCGCCGGACCGCATCTGTCCGGGTGGGGTTACGCCGACATCGACTACTCGGCGCTGCACCGGCCGCCGGACGCCCGGCACTGGCTCGGCACCAACCGGATCGGCCAGGACGTCTACGCGCAGTGCGCCCGGGGGTTGCAGAAGTCGCTGCTCATCGGGGCGCTGGCGGCGGGCTTCTCGACCGGGCTCGCGGCGGTGGTGGGGGTGTGCGCGGGGTACTTCGGGGGCTGGGCGGACCGGGCGCTGATGCTTCTCGTGGATCTGATGCTGGTGGTGCCGGCGCTCCTGGTCCTGGTGGTGGTGGCGCCGCGGCTGCGTCCTGTCGGCTGGCTCGCCTACGTCGGGCTGATCGCCGCGTTCGGCTGGATGGTCACGGCGCGGGCGGTGCGGGCCATGACCCGCTCCCTGATGGGGCGTCAGTTCGTGCTGGTGGCCCGGTACATGGGGGTCGGCGCGGTCACGGTCGTCCGGCGGCACATCCTCCCCCACATGGCGTCCTTCCTCGTCACGGACGCGACGGTGGCGGTGGCCGGGGCCGTCATCAGCGAGACCGGACTGTCGTACTTCGGCTTCGGGGTGCAGCCGCCCGACGTGTCCCTCGGCACCCTGATCGCCGATGCCGCGGATGTCCCCACGGCGTATCCGTGGATGTTCTACTTCCCGGCGGGGCTGCTGGTGCTGCTCGTGCTGGCGTTCCACCTCATCGGGGATGCATTGCGGGACGCGCTGGATCCGGAGGCGGAGGCGGTGGCCGGGGAAGCGGGGAGCCGGGTGTGACGGACGAGGTGGTGCTCGACGTGCGGGGGCTGCGGCTCGGGCGGACGGGGGGCCGTCGGGCGGCCGGGGTGCCGTTGGTGCACAGTGTCGATCTCCGGTTGCGCCGGGGGGAGGTCCTCGGACTGGTCGGCGAGTCGGGGGCGGGAAAGAGCCTCACCGCGCTGGCGCTGCTCGGTCTGTGCCCGCCCGGGGTGGAGATGGGCGGTTCGGTGCGGCTGCTCGGGCGGGAGCTGGTCGGGCTGCCGGTGCGTGAGCTCGCCCGGGTGCGGGGGCGGCACATCGCCATGGTGTTCCAGGACGCGCTGAGCGCGTTCACTCCGGTGCAGCGGGTGGGGGACCAGATCGGTGAGGTGCTGCAGATCCATCAACGCCCGCGTCCGGGGCGGGAGTCGGCGCTGCGGGCGGCGACCGAGCTCCTGGACGCGGTCGGGGTGCCGGAGCCGGACCGGGCCGCCCGCTCCTACCCGCACCAGTTGTCGGGCGGGATGCGGCAGCGGGCCATGATCGCCATGGCGATGGCGGGCCACCCCGAGGTGATCGTGGCCGACGAGCCCACCAGCGCCCTGGACGTCACCGTGCGGGCCCAGGTGCTCGAGGCACTGACCACGGCACGGCGGGCCACGGGCGCGGCGCTCCTGCTGGTCAGCCACGACCTGGGGGTGGTGGCGGGGACGGCGGACCGGGTCGCGGTGATGTACGCCGGGCGGATCGTCGAGAGCGCCGGCGTCGACGCGCTCTTCGCGCGCCCGCGGATGCCGTACACCAAGGGGCTGATCGGGTCCGTGCCGCGGCTCGACGGGGAGACACCGCCCACCCCCGTGCCGGGTGAGCCACCGGTCGCGGGTGGCGGCGGGCGGGGGTGTGCCTTCGCCCCGCGGTGTCCGCTCGCCGAGCAGAGGTGCCGGGAGCGGATACCCGAACTCATGGGAGACGACGGGCATCTGGCCGCCTGCCATCGGGGCGACGAGACGGTGAAGCGCAGCTCCGCCGAGCTGTTTCCGCCGTCGATGTTCCGCAGGCCGCCCGCCGGAGGACCACAGCCCGAGCCGGTTCTGAGGATCACCGGGCTCGCCAAGTCCTATCCCGCGCCCGGCGGCTTCGGCATGTGGAAGCCGTCGAGCCCGTGGCGGCGGCGGACGGCGGACGAACGCGTGGTGCGCGCCGTGGAGTCGGTCGATCTCGAGGTGCGCCGGGGGGAGACCCTGGGGCTCGTGGGAGAGTCCGGGGCCGGGAAGTCCAGCACGCTGCTCGAAGTGGTCTCCCTGGCGGTCCCGCAGAGCGGGACGATCGAGATCCTCGGGCAGGACACCTCGTCGTTGTCGCGCGAGGCGGCTCGGCGGCTGCGGAGCGCGGTGCAGATCGTGCCCCAGGATCCGATGTCGAGCCTGGATCCGCGGATGCCGGTGGGCGACATCGTCGCCGAGCCGCTGTGGGTGCAGCGGATGCCGGCCGACCGGGTCGCCGCGCGGGTGGCGGAGGTGCTGCGGCTCGTCGGGCTCGGCCCGCAGGACGCGTCCGCCTGCCCCCACCGGTTCTCCGGTGGACAGCGGCAACGCATCGCCCTCGCCCGGGCGCTGGCCGCCCGGCCGGAACTGCTGCTGCTGGACGAGCCGCTGTCGGCGCTCGACGTGTCCGTGGGGGCGGGGATCCTCGATCTGCTGCGCAGGCTGAGGGAGGATCCCGGCCCGTCCTGTCTGTTCGTCTCGCACGACCTGGCCGTGGTGCGACAGATGGCCGACCGGGTCGCGGTCATGCATGCCGGTCGCGTCGTCGAGACCGGCGAGGTCCAGGAGGTGTTCGAGTGGCCTGCCCACCCGTACACCAGGGCGCTGCTCGACGCGGTGTCGGTGCCTGATCCCGCGCTGCAGCGGACACGTACGGCCGTGGCCCTTCGGGGCGATCCGCCGGCGGTCGGCGCGTACGTGACGGGATGCCGGTTCCGGACACGCTGCCCCGTGTTCGCTTCACTTCGACGGGAGGAACAGCGCAGGTGTGAACGGGAAATCCCGGCGACCCTGAAACAGGCTGTGGGGGGTGGCCGTTCGGTCGCCTGTCATTTTCCGCTCACGGACCCTCGGGGCGTATCCGGGTAGGGCTCCCTTTACGGCAGCCGGCCGAGGTGCGCCGGCCGGTTCAGCAGCAGCCGCCGCCCGCCGGGCCGTTCTGCTTCGCGGGCTGGACCGTCTGCACGGATGCCCCTCCTTCTGCGAGGAAGGTTCCGCCGCCGACCAGTCCGGCGACGAACAGCACAGCCACAAGTATTGCGGCGAGTTTGTGAATCACTCCTTTTCTCCATTCCCCCTAGAGGTTTTTATTTACGATGAGAGTCAATCGAACATTACTTCGTCAGTCAAGTGCGTTCCGGGAAAATAAAAGCTGTATTGAGAATTATTGGAATCGGAATTTCCGTCTCCTGTTCACACACGTGGCAACCACAAGTGGAGCAGGGCGTTTTCGGCCGCTCCAGGCCACAGCCCGGTCAAGCCCATTGGCGTGGCCCAGTCATGCTGGTATTGTGATCTATGACATCTCAAGTCATGTGCGCACCCCTGGGAAGCCAAATGGATCAAACGGAAAGCGCATCTCCGGTCGAGGTGGGCAGGCGTATCCGGACCCTCCGCGTCAAACTCGGGCTGAAGCAGCAGGACCTGGCCTCCTCGGATATCTCGGCGAGCTACATCTCGCTCATCGAATCAGGGAAAAGGGCTCCCTCGGATGCGGTGCTGTCCGCTCTCGCCGGGAAACTGGGGTGCTCGCCGGACCATCTGCGCACCGGTCGCGACGACCACGCCCTGGAAGACACCAGGCTGAAGCTCTCTTTCGCCGAAATGGCGCTGCGCAACGGCGACAACGGCGAGGCCCTCCAGGCCTTCGGTGAACTCCTCGCCAAACCCGCCCTGCTGGACCCGCACATGCGGCTGCGCGCGCGCATCGGCCAGGCGACCTCGCTGGAGAAGCTGGACCGGATCGAGGCCGCCATCCCGGTGCTCGAGGAACTCGGCAAGGACCCGTCTCTGGCGGCCGGCTCCGACGAGTGGTGCCGCGTCCAGGTCGCCCTCAGCCGCTGCTACCGCAACATGGGCGACATCACCCTCGGCATCGAGATCGGTGAGCGGGCCATGGCCAGGCTCGACGCGCTCGGCCTGGACGTCACCGTGGACCACATCCAGGTCGGTGCGACGCTCATCGGGTCGTACCTCATGCGCGGCGACATCACCCGCGCCCACCTGCTCGCCCAGAAGCTCGTTCCGGTGGCGGAGGAGCACGGCGGACGCGCGGGCCGCGGCGCGGTGTACTGGAACGCCGGGTTGGTGGCCCTCTCCCGCCGGCAGCTGCCCGAGGCGCTCGCGCTGACCGAGCGGGCCCTGGCGATGATGGCCGACGACGACAACCTGCGGCATGTGGCGATGCTCAAGATGACGGTCGCCTGGCTGGAACTGCAGTCCGAGGTGCCCGACCCCACCCGTGCACTGGAACTGCTTCAGGACGCGGGTCAGACGCTCGCGGAGCTCGGCACCGCCGTGGAGCAGGCCAGGTGCGAGATCTGCCTGATCGACGCGAACACCCAGCTCGGCAGGTGGGACGAGGCCGTCTCCCATGCCCGGCGCGCCCTCGGACTGCTCAGTTCGGGTCCGCGCGTCGAGGCGGTCGGGGCACGCGTCAGGATCGCCGAGATCCATCTGCTGCGCGGGGAGACGGAGGAGGGCCTGCAGGGCCTGCACGCGGCGACCCGCCAGCTGAGGCATTTCGCCGCGTCGTACGAGACCGCGCAGGAATGGCGCCACCTCGGTGACGTGTGGAAGCGCCAGGGCCGCGCGAAGGAGGCTCTGGAGGCCTATGACCAGGCGCTGCAGGCCTCCGGGATGCCCACGACCTACGATCCCGCGCAGGCCCTGACCGGCCAGCAGCAGCACCAGAGCTGACCGGCCTGCTCGACGCGTTCCCCCGTGAGTGTTCATCAGCTCACCGCGCCCACAAACCGGTACCGGTGCTTCTCGTCCCGTGTGCGGCGAGCAGGTCGATGATGGTGCGGGCGAAGAGATGGCAGTGCTCGCCGGTGCGGGCGGTGACGAGATCGTCGTCGACGACGACGTCCTGGTCGACGTAGCTGCCGCCCATGTTGCGCAGATCGCCCAGCAGGTTGTTGTGGACCACGGCCCGCCGGCCGCGCACCAGTCCCGGCACCGGGGCCGCGAGCCACATGCCGTGGCAGATGACCCCCTTGAGGATGGCGGGGTCGGCGAACGCGCGGCGCAGAAACGTTGCGGCGGGCGGGAGCCGGTCCGGGTCCTCGGTGTAGCGCAGCCGGTCGGCGACCATGCCGGAGGGGACGATGACGGCGCTGAACTCCTTCAGGGCGAACTCGTCGACGTCCTCGAAGGATTCGCCGACCGTGAACGGCATCCGGTGCTCGTGTCCCTGGAAGGTCATCTCCTTCTCGCCCCACAGCCGGGACAGGAAGTGGACCTCGGCGCCCTCCTCGGGGAAGCGGCGCGCGTAGTAGAGGATCTCGGGTTCGTAGAAGTCGCTCTCCATCAGTACGGCGATCTTGTGACCCGTCAGTCGCACCGTTACCGTCCCCTCCCCCGTTCGGTGACCAGGTCGATCAGGAACGGGCCGCGGTGCGACAGCGCCTCGTCGACGGCCGCCGCGACCTGGCCCGGTTTCTCCACCCGCAGCGCGGGCACGCCCAACGACCTCGACAGGGCGACGAAGTCGATGGCCGGCCGGGAGAGGTCGAAGATCCCCGGGTGCTCGTGCTCCGGGATCCCCTGTTCCTTCCAGTACTGGTCGATGTTGAGTTCCAGCAGCCGGTAGCTGCTGTTGTTGCAGACAACGAACTTGGCGCCGATGTCGTGCCGGGCCGCCGTCCACAGCGCCTGGAAGGTGTACATGCTGCCGCCGTCGCCGGTGAAGCCGACCACCGTGGCGTCGGGGCGGGCGAGTTGGGCGCCGAGCGCGCCGGGGATGCCGACGCCCAGGGAGCCGCCGCGGGTCTGGTGCCAGCGGCCGGGTTCGGCCGCCGGGAGCGGTCCGAACAGGTCCGGGGAGGCGGTGAGGGACTCGTCGAACAGGACGACGTCGTCGGGGAGCCGGGCCGCCAGCTCCTCGGCGAAGGCGACGTGCGGGAGTTCCACCGCGTCGGCCCGCTCACGGGCGCCGCGGGCGGCGGCCGCCCGGGCCTCGGCCCGTGCGGCGGCCCCTCGTCGCAGCCGGTCCTGGGCCGCCGTACGGTCCTCGCGGCTCATCCGGGCCTCGATCGCGTCGGCGAGCAGCGCGAGGGACCGCTTGGGATCGGCCACGAGACCGATGTCGACGGGGAAGTTCTTGGCGATCGCGTCGGTGTCCAGGTCGATGTGGACCACCGGCACCCCCTCGCCGAAGACGCCCTCCAGGGCCGGGAAGACCTCGGGCAGCGCGTAGGTGCCGCACAGCAGCACGGCGTCCGCGGCGCCCGTGACACGTCGGCTGCTCTCGCCGAACATGTGGCCCAACTGACCCGCGTAGGCGGGGTGTTCGACGGACAGGTTCACCTCGGCCCAGTCGGCGCCCCACACCTCCGCGCCCCACACCGAGGCCAGGTGCCCCAGCTCTTCCTGGGCGCCGGAGAAGTGGATCCCGTCGCCCGCGATCACGATCGGTTTGCGCGCCCCGGCCAGCAGCTCCGCCGCGCGCGCCAGCGACCGCGGGTCTGGTGCGGAGGCGGTGTCGGGGTAGGACACCGGCACCGCCTCCTCGCGGGTGGGCCGGTCCATCACGTCGGCGGGCAGCACGACGAGTACCGGCCCGTACGGCGGGGTGCCGGCCACCTTGAACGCGCGGCGCAGCACCCTCAGCGTGGAGTCGGGGTCCACGACCCGCGTGGCCCACTTGGTCACCGGCTCGGCCATGGCCACCAGGTCGGCGGCCATCTGCGCCTCCATCGCCTCGTAGCGCAGGCCGGCCTCGCCGACCAGGACGACGAGCGGGGCGTGGCCGCGCTTCGCCTGGTAGAGCATGCCGATGCCGTTGCCGAGGCCCACCCCGGAGTGCAGCTGGACCACGGCCGGGCGGCGGGTGGCGCGGGCGTAGCCGTCCGCCATGCCGACGGCCACGGCCTCCTGCAGGGTCAGCACGTACTCGATGCCGGGGAAGTGCCGCAGCTCGTCCAGGAAGCCCTGCTCGACGGTGCCGGGGTTGCCGAACATGTACGGCACCCCGTCGACGGCGAGCTGTTCGAGGAACGCCGCCCGGGCCGGCCTGCTGTCCATGGTGGTACCGCCTCTCGTCGGGATCGGTGGCTACGACTGGGCGGCGGCCCGGAAGCCCCACTGGCGCAGGCCCTGGTCGAGCACCTCGACCGTCTTCTGGCCGGTGAGGTAGGAGTCGGGCGTCGAACGCCCGGTGATGAACGGGTAGTCGACGATCACCGAGGTGGTCTTGCCGAAGTTGCCGTGGTAGGCGCCGCCGGGGGCGGTCGCGTCGCGCAGGATGTACTCCAGCGGGTACGGCGGCGGGCCCATGTTGAAGTCGGTGCCGACGAATCCGGTGCCGTCGAGGTAGTCGTACTCGATGCAGTGCCCGGTGACGTGCTTGCCGCGGATGATGCTCTCCCGGTCCTCCTGGTCGCGGGCGAAGGCCAGGCAGGCCACGCCGTAGCACTCGGCGGCGATCGGGCGGTCCAGGTGGTGGAAGGCGAGGATCAGGTCGTGGACGCGCCAGTTGTTGGCGAGGTCGACGATCGGGCCGCTGCCGCCCACGATGAGGAGGGCGTCGTAGCGGTCGGCGATCTGCTCGCGGACCTTCTCCACGCGGCTGTTGTACGCCTCCCAGTCGCGCAGGAAGTACGGCTTCGAACGGTAGGGCCGGTCGGGCAGCCAGGAGGACAGGTCGAGGGGGTTGTCGAGGCGGTCGGAGGCCTCGACGGCCTTGACCTTCGCCGCCATCTCCGGGGTCGTGACGGAGCGGCCGAGCGGCGGGTCGACGTAGTCGGGGTCCATGCTCGGGGGCAGCGCCACGGGCCGCTTGCCGGTCGGGGTGGCGAAGGTGAGGTGGTATCCCGCCTTGTCGAAGGTTTCCAGGGGGCCGATCAGTTCCTCGCCCCAATAGCCGTACTCGGACAGGACGACGAGGATGCGCCTGCTCATGAGGTTCCTCTCGGTCGGCTCGGTCGGCGTTCGCTTCGGACACGTGAACTGCCGAACTCATGTCTAGTTTTCGGGCTTTGGCCGCTACCAGAAGGGAGGGCTCCGGGTGGCGCACATCCCGAAGTGGCAGACCGCACTACGGCAAATCGGGCCGTGGCCGGGGCTGTTGTCCACTGCGCAACGAACGACGCCCCCCGCGCCGGGCGGAGGGCGTCGGAGTCGGTCTGCCGGGTGTCAGAGGCGGAACAGCCCCGGGTCGGCGACCACGACGTCCAGGAGGACCGGTCCGTCGGCCGTCAGGGCGCTGCGGAGGGACTCGCGCAGGTGCTCCGGGGTCTCGATGCGTTCGCCGCGCACGCCGAAGCCGCGCGCCAGCTGGGCCATGTCGACGCCGCTGAGGTCCCAGCCCTTCTGCCAGGACTTCTGGTCCTGGAGGTAGTACTTGAGGGACAGATAGCCGGAGTTGTCGGGGATGACGAAGGTGACCGGCAGCCGGTGCTGGGCCGCGGTCCACAGGGCGTGCAGCGTGTACTGGGCCGAGCCCTCGCCGACCACGACCACGGCGCGCTTCTCGGGGTGCGCGAGGGCGTAGCCGACGGCTCCGGCGAAGGGGAAGCCGAGGGCACCGCTGGCGGTGGCGAAGTAGCCGTTGTCCGCGCCGAGCGGGATCTGCTCGTGGAAGTCGGCGCGGGCGATGGGCAGTTCCTCGAACAGCTGGGCGTCGTCGGGGAGTTCCTGGGAGAGGACGTGGAAGAGGTACGCCTGGGTGAGCGGCGTCGAGGGTTCGGGGATGGCCACGGGCTCGCGCACCGGGGCGAGTTCGGTCCGCTCGCGCTGCTCCACCAGCGGCACCAGGCCCTTCACGACCGCACCGGGCGGGGCCACGAAGCTGGTGTTCGCCAAGGTGGCCGCGGCCGCCTGCGGGTTGTCCGTGACGTGCAGGAACCGTACATCGGCGGTGAGTTGAGGCCGAGGCGTCCTGTCCAGGTCCGCGGGTGCCGTCGAGAACAGGTCCCAGGCCGTGAAGAGCGTGAACGCGGGGCCGCCGAGGACGACGACCACGTCGTGCTGCTCGCCGAGCCGCTGGTTGACCAGTTCCGGGATGGGCGGCAGGACGCCGGCGAACAGGGGGTGGTTCTCGGGGAAGGCGCCCCGGTTCCACACGGGCGCGCCCCACACGCGCGCGTTCAGCTTCTCGGCCAGGGCGATCAGGTCGCCGCGCGCGCCCTGCGCGTCCACCGGACCGCCGGCCACCAGACCCGGCCGCTCGGCACCGTTGAGCGCGTCGGCTATGCGGGCGAGGACGGCGGGATCGGGGACGACGGCGCTCTCCACCTCGGCGATCCGCACCGGCTCCGGATCGGCCGGGCGGACCCAGTCGTCCTCGGGGACGGCCACGAACACCGGGCCCTGCGGGGCCTGTTTGGCGATCTGGTAGGCCTGGGCGATCAGCGCGGGCACGTCCTGCGGGCGCCCGGGCTCACCGGCCCACTTGATGTACGGCTTCGGCAGCTGGGTGGCGTCCTTGGCGACCAGGAAGGGGTCACCGAGGAGCATCTTGCGGGCCTGCTGCCCGCCGAGGATGACCATCGGCGTGTTCGCCGCGGCCGCCGTGTAGACGCTGCCCATGGCGTTGCCGAGGCCTGGTCCGCCGTTGATGAGGACGAGGGCGGGCTCGCCGGTGCCCTGGGCGTAGCCGTCGGCCATGCCGACGACGGCGGCCTCCTGCAGGCCCATGACGAAGCGGAACTCGTCCTCGGGCCAGTACTCGAACAGCTTCATCTCGGTGTGGCTGGGGTTGCTGAAGACGGTCGTCAGTCCTAAGGCGCGCAGGACGTCCAGGGTCGCGTCCCGCACGGTGCGGGCGGTGCTCGCCGCTTCGGTCATGGTGATCAGGCTCCTGAGTCGGTATCGGGGGGGTCGAGCGCCGCCACCGCGCTGAAGACGTGGTCCGGGTCGTAGCGTTCCTTGGTCTTCAGCAGCCGGGCGGCGCCCGGGCCGAACGCGGCCGCGGCGCGCCGGCTCTCCTGGGGGCCGAGCAGATTGGGGTAGCCGCCGGGCAGGGCGTGCTCGGCGAACGCGGTGGACACCTCGCGCGCCCAGCGCCGGTGCGGCGCGGCCCGTTCGGCGCCCTCCCAGGCCGCGGCGACCTCGACGAGCAGATGGTCCCGGCGCAGCGCGAAGGCGGTGTCCGCGGCCGGTACGCGGGCGGCGGCGCCGTGGAAGTGGTGGATGTACATGCCGGAGTACGGCGAGGTCGCGCCGGCCGCCGCCTCGACGATCAACTCGATGGTGGGGTCGGTGAGTTCGGGCAGCCACCGGGTGCCGACCTCGTTGTGCCGGCCGTCGACCACGACCTGGTCGAACATGCCGAGGACGCCCGCGTACTCCTGGGGGCAGACCTGTCCGGCCAGGGGGGTGCCGAGGGCGGTGAAGCGGTCGATGACCGGGCGGCCGCGGGCGATGTCGCCGCACCACACCGGCAGGACGTAGATCAGGGGCTGTCCGTCGGGTCCGCCGAAGAAGCCGGTCATGACGGTCAGTTCGTCGGCCGCCGAGGCGATGATCTCGCGGTAGCCGCGCAGGACGGAGGCGGCCTGGGCGAGGGGGTGGAGGATCATGCCGGCGAGGACGGTGCTGATGGGGTGCAGGCGCACGCGCAGTTCGGTGACGACGCCGAAGTTGCCGCCTCCGCCGCGCAGCGCCCAGAACAGGTCGGGGTTCTGCTCGGCGCCGGCGACGACGGGGCGGCCGTCGGCGAGCACGACCCGGGCGGAGACCAGGTTGTCCAGGGCGAGTCCGCACCGGCCGGCGAGCAGGCCGTAGCCGCCGCCGAGGGTGAGGCCCGCGAAGCCGACCGCCTTGACGGTGCCGGTGACGGGGGCGAGGCCGAGGGCCCGTGTGGCCTCGACGAGGTCGCCGGCCCGGGCGCCGCCCTGTGCCACGGCGGTGCGGGAGGCCCGGTCGACGGTGACCCGGCGCATCGCGGACAGGTCGATCATCAGGCCGTCGTCCGCACTCGCCCGGCCCGCCCAGTCGTGGCCGCCGCCGCGGACGGTCAGCGGCAGCCGG
The DNA here is from genome assembly GCF_040298885.1 of Streptomyces sp. NPDC001137. Classification (NCBI taxonomy): domain Bacteria; kingdom Bacillati; phylum Actinomycetota; class Actinomycetes; order Kitasatosporales; family Streptomycetaceae; genus Streptomyces; species Streptomyces sp. NPDC001137. The sequence continues at coordinate 207,154 of NZ_JBEPBA010000004.1, read as the reverse complement.
TGGGTGCGGGCGATACGGACCGCCCAGGTCACGTCGGTCTCGTCGGCGGGCCGGACGATGACGGCGGGCCGTGCGTCGACCGCGCCGTTCCACACGCGCCGCGCCGCTTCGTAGGACGGGTCGCCCGGCGCGAGCACGGCCCCCCGCAGGGTGGTGCGCAGCGCGCGTACGGCGGCCGCCGACGCGGGAGTGGTCGTTGAGGGTGCCATGGCTCCCCCTTCTCTTCTTGTCGACAGGTGGGCCGGGCCGGCTCCGGATCCCTCACAGTCCTGGAGCCGGCCCGGCCGGGGAGGAAGACCGAGGAGTGGGCCTCAGCTCTCGATCAGCTCGTAGCGGCCGGGCTGTACGGTCTCCAGGTCGACGGCGGCGAGGAATGCCTGGGTCTCGGGGGCGGCGAAGAAGGCCGCGATGGTGGCCTCGGCGTCCTCGGGGGAGGCCCAGTGGACGGTCACCAGGTACTCGCCGTCGGCGCTGCGGGCGGTCGAGCGGGCGAGGAACCCGGGGCGGGCCTCCAGGTACTCCTTCTCCATCGTGCGGTTGAGCTGCTGGAACTCGGCGTCGGCGGCGGCGCCGGCTTCGCGCAGCTTGAACCGGATGGTCTCCACAGTGGTCATGTGCTCCACCTCTCTTGGGCGAGACGTGCGTCGAGGGGGCGGTTGAAGACGGGCGTGCCGGGCTGCTGCCGGCGTCCTCCCTGGGCGAGGGAGCCCGTCGGCAGGGGCGCGAATCCGAGCTCGTCGAGGAGTTCGGTGACGAGCCGGTTGGCCTCGGGGTCGTCACCCGCGACGAACAGCGCGGTCCGTTCCTCGCGCGGTGCGCCCGGCCGGGCGAGGTCGAGCAGGTACTTGTAGTTGAGGGTGTTGACCGCCTTGACCACGCGGGCGCCCGGAAGGTGGGCGGCGATCAGCTCGGAGGACGTAGTGCGGTCCGACTCGAGGTCGGGGAAAGCGCCGTCCCTGCCGGGTGTGTAGTTGGTGGTGTCGACGACGACCTTCCCGGCGAGCGCGTCGGCCGGCAGGCTCTCGTAGGCGCCGAACGGAATGGCCACCACGACGAGCGGGTCGCCGAAGGCGATCGCCTCCTCGACGCCGGCCGCCCGGGCCCGTCCGCCGAGTTCCGCGACCAGCCCGGCGAGGGAGTCGGGGCCGCGCCGGTTGGCGACGGCGACCTCGTGTCCGGCGGCGGTGAGCAGCCGGGCGAGGGTACCGCCGATCTCGCCGCTGCCCAGGATGCCGATCCTCATGTGCGGTCCTCTCAAGCGCCCGGGCGGTTGTACGCGTACGACTCGTTGGTGTCGGCCTCGTCGGGGACGAACTCGGTGACGACGTCCTTGGCTGCATGGATGTTGACCATGCGGGCCCGGCCTGGGCCGAGGTTGGCGAACTTGTGCGGCATTCCGGCCGGTACGACGCAGATGTCGTCCGGGGTCGCGTCGACGCTCTCGCCGCCGGCCTCCAGCCGTACCGTGCCCTCGACGATCACGAAGATCTCCTCGTAGGGGTGGGTGTGGCGCGGGGGGCCCGCGTCGGTCGCGACGTCGACGATGAACGCCGAGACGCTGAGACCGGGGTGGTCGCTCGCGTTGAGGATGTGGGCGGCCACCTCGCCGTTGATCTGCACGGTGGGCAGGCTGTTCTTCGCGATGATCTGCATGGGTCGGTCCTTGGGGTCCTCAGGTGGGATCGGCGACCGGGTCTGCGACCGGGGACACCGCCTGGACGGGCTCGTCGGCAGCCGGGCGCAGCCGCGTCGCGGCCCAGGTCGCGGGCAGCGCCACGACCATGACGATCAGGGCGAGTACGAACACCGAGTCGACGCCGTGGGCCTCCACGGCCCAGCCGCCGGCGGCCGCTCCCCCGGCGATGCCCGCGTTGACGGCGGAGGCGCCGAGGGTGGCGGCGAGATCGCCGCCGGGGCCGGCCAGCGTGATCACCCGGAGCTGGAAGGAGGGCACCAGGCCGAAGCCGACCAGCCCCCACACGGCGAGCGCTACGGCGGTCAGCGCCGGGTTGTCGCCGACGTAGTGCAGGGCGGTGAGGATGAGGGCGAGCGCGACGTTGGCCACCACCAGCGTGGTGGCCGCCCCGCGGTCGGCGAACCGGCCGCCGCCGAACACGCCGACGGCGCTGGCGATTCCGTAGACCAGCAGGAAGGCGCTGACCGCGCCGCCGGAGATGCCGGTGACGTCCTCCAGGTAGGAGGCGAGGTAGGTGAAGGCGGCGAACTGGCCGCCGAGCAGCAGCAGTCCGACGCCCAGCTGGGCCAGCACCCTGGGTGCGAAGGCGTGCCGGACCTGGGAGCCGAGCCCCGTCGGCCCGGTGATGCCGACCCGCGGGACGAAGGCGAACGTGGCGACCAGGGCCAGCGCGCCCAGGGCGACGATGCCGACGAAGGTGGCCTGCCAGCCGATCGCGTTGCCGACGAGGGTGCCGAGCGGCACGCCGATCACGGTGGAGACGGCGATCCCGCCGAACACCATGGCCACGGCCCGGCCCTGCTGCCCGGCCGGGACGAGGTGTGCGGCGAGCGCGGAGGCGACGCCGATGAACAGGCCGTGGATGGCGCCGGTGATGACACGCGCCACGATCAGGGCGCCGAAGCTGGTGGTGACGGCTGCCAGGAGGTTCCCGACGAGGAACACCGACAGCGCCGACCACAGCAGCAGATGGCGGCCGAGCCGGATGGTCACGGCCGTGAGCAGGGGGCCGCCGATGCAGATGCCGAGGGCGTAGGCGGTGACCAGCAGGCCGGCCGTGCCGACCGAAACGCCGGTGTCCTTGGCGATGAGGTTGAGGATGCCGACGATGACGAGTTCCGCCGTGCCGATGACGAACGCGCCCAATGCCAGTGTGCCCAGGGCGAGTTGGGTGCGACGCGCCTCGGTGTCGTGCGTGTGTTCAGCGGTGGTCACGTGCTTCGCCTTCCGAACCGATGATCCAGTGCTCCTTGACCGCCATGTGGTGCAGATAGCGGGGCTGTACGAAGGTGACGAGGTCGTCCTTGGCCCTCGCGTACTCATCGGAGGCCGCGGCCTTCTCCAGGTCTTCGAGGCTGTCGAAGGAGAGCAGGTAGGCGGCGTCGAGGAGGGCCTCGCCGATGGCGTAGGCGCCGTCCCGGGTGAAGCACTGGAGGTAGCGGCGCAGGCCCGGCACCTGGAGCATCAGCTCGGCGTGCTCACCGAGGCTGCGCTCCCGGAACTGCTCCACGGTGGTGCCCTCGGTGCGCTTGACCAGGGCGACGATCTTCACGCCGTCCTCGGGCGCCGGGTGGTCCCCGGCCCGCAGGACGTGTGCGTCGGTGTCGAGGACGACGGTGCGCCAGAAGGCGGCCCACTTGGGCTCGTCCAGCCGGGCGCCTTCCAGGAACTCCGGTGTCTGCAGGGAGGCGAGCTGGTCCTCCTCGTTCTCCAGCCAGATCTCCGCGATCCCGCTCCACAGCGGGTCGTCGGGTTCCGGACCGAAGGGAATCCGGGTGTCGATCAGATACTTCTTGATCTGCGGGATCTTGCTCGCGTACTGCACCGCGTGGACGTCGACCCAGTAGTCCTGGAACTCCTGCTCGGACATTCCGGGTTTGGGGTGGGCGAAGATCAGCTGGTGGATCATGACGCATCTCCAGGGGAGTCGGTCGGCCGGAAGGGGAGTCGGTCGGTCAGACCTTGTAGGCCTTCTTCACGTCCTCGGCGAAGCCCAGGTAGTCGCGCAACGGCCAGACCTCCTCGAACTCGAGGTACTCGCGCATCGGCAGCCGGCCGAGGGCGGTGCGGTCCAGTTCCTCGGCGCTCGGGGACTCGATGATGCCGATCACCCGCTTCTGCGCGGCGACCTTCCACAGGCCGACGGCGAATCCGGAGTCGAGGGTCTCCTGGGCGTGTTCGGCCTCTTCGCGCTCGATCTCCCAGAGTTCGTCCAGGGAGATCCGTCCCTCGTGGTTCCAGCGCATCTGGACGTAGAACAACATGGGGGTTCCTTAGGGGAGTTGGGGTCACGCCGCCGCGAGTGACGCGATCCGCCGGGTGATCGGGTCGTCGTCGCCGAAGACCTCGACGGCCAGGTCGAGCGGGGTCTTGCCGTCGTGGCCGACCAGGTCGGTGCGGGCGCCGGCGTCGAGCAGGACGGTCACGCAGTCGGCGTAGCCGTGCCACAGGGCGTCGTGCAGCGGGGTGTAGCCGTTGGTGGCGCCCTGGAAGTCGAGGTCGATGCCGGGGTGGGCGACCAGGTCGGCGGTGATGTCGACGTGGCCGTTGTAGACGGCCTTGTGCAGGGGTACGGCGCCGAAGCAGGGCTCGACGGCGTTGATGTCGGCGCCCGCGCCCAGCAGCAGCCGGACGATCTCGCCGTGGCCGTCGCGGGAGGCGACGAGCAGCGGGGTGTGGGCGTCGTTGAACCCGTTGAGGAAGGGGGCGCGGGCGTCCACTTCGGCGCCGTCGGCGAGGAGCCGGCGTACCGTCTCGGTGTCTCCGGCGGCGGTGGCGGCCATCAGGGGCTGGCCCTCGACGGCGCTCGCGTCGGCCTCCCGGCGCTCCTTCAGGAGCTGTTCGGCACGGAGCAGCTTGTCCTTGCCGAAGGTGTTGACGTTCAGCTCGTAGGCGAAGTGCTCCTCGAGCGAGAAGCCGTAGTGGGTGTGGAGCTTGAGGCCCGCGCCCTGGTCGAGGAGGTACTCCACGAGGTCCGGGTACTTGTACCAGAGGGCGTCCATCAGCGGGGTGTGCCCGGTGGTGGGGGCCACGGCGTCCACGAAGGCGCCGGCCTCGACGAGCTGCCGGGTGACGTCCAGGCTGCCGCCCTGGCAGGCCTTGTGCAGCGCGGTCGCGCCGGCCCTGGTGTCGGCGGTGTGGACGTCGGCGCCGGACGCGATCAGCGTCTCGGTGGTCGCCGGGTCGGCCTGGCCGGCGGCGATCATCAAGACGGTGAGCCCGGAGGAGTGCTCGCGCGTGCTCGGGTCGGCGCCCGCGTCGAGCAGCCGCTGGACCTCCTCGGTGGCGCGGCCGCGTACGGCCGCGATGAGAGCGGCGCTCATGAGGCCACCGCCTGGCCCCGGATCGCCCGGATGATCTGCGAGGGGTCGGTGTGGGACTCCCAGCGGACGATCCGGCCGTCGCGTACGGTCAGCCAGTGCGTGAAGATGATCTCGAAGTCGATGCCGGTCTCCTTGACCCGGGAGATCTCGTGGATGATCCCGGCGGCCTTCTCGCCCTCGACTACGAGGTCGAGCAGCTCCTCGGAGATCACGTCGCACTGGCCGGCGAACACCCCGACGCTGTCGGCCACTTCGGCGCTGCTGTGCAGGGTGCCGATCCACTTCATGTCGTCGTTGTAGCCGGGCACGGGGCGGTAGTTGATCCATTCGACGTCGTCGGCGAGGAGCCCGAGCGCGGTGCCGAAGTCGCCGCTCGTCAGGGCGGCGAACCACCGCTTGGCAACGTCCCGGGTCTGCTCGGTGAGGTCGCTCATGTCGTCTCCTTGTGGCCGTCTCGCGGCCTACTGGCTGTCCGGAGGGGTCATGATCTGCTGGTTGCCGTCCGCCCACACCGCGGTCATCACCACGCCGGCGATGCGCCAGCCGGACCCGTCGCGGGTCAGGCTGAAGCGGTAGCGGCCGCCGAGCGTCCAGGTCGGGCCGCCATGGGCATTGGGCAGCAGGTGGGTGGCCTGGAAATGGGCGGTGAGGACCGCCTCGTCCCCGTACACCTCGGCGATCTGGTTGCCGATCATGTGCTGGGTGGCCTTGAGGTGGCCGAGCCCGGCCCGCCAGTCGGCGATGACCCGGTCGCGGGCGCTGACCACGGGTTCCCCGCCGAACAGGCTCGTGTAGTCCAGGGTCACCTTCTCCGCGAGCAGGGCCGGCAGGGCCTCCCACTGGCGCAGGTCGACGTGCCACAGCATCCTGGTGCAGGTCTCGATCACGTCGATCCGGTCTTCGGCGGAAGTCATCGGCAACTCCGTGGGGGCGCGCCCGGGTCGGGGCGGGCGTGCTGGACGATCGGTCCCCGCCGAAGCTAGTGACGCGGCCGGACGCGAGGTCCCGGCGCCGGGTCCGCCCGGCACACTCTGCGAGCTCCACCTGGGTACTACGTCAGTTCATTCGAACTGACCGCTCACTTGACGCAGTGTCATCCGGCGTGTGACAGAGTGCCGGAACCGGCGGCTCGGCGCCGCCCGGGCGAGGATTCGGCTGGGGACGGTGGGACGACCGGATCAGCCCACGAGGAGGCACTGATGGCGAACAGCAGCGCACTGCGGAGCACGTCCCCAGAGGACGACGGCTGGGGTCTGGTCGGCTGAGCATGCGTATCGGAGCGGTTTTCCCGCAGACGGAGATCGGCGCGGACCCGGGCGCGGTGCGCGCCTGGGCCGAGGCCGTGGAGGAACTGGGCTTCCGGCACGCGGTCGCCTTCGACCACGTGCTCGGCGCGGGCACCGCCGGCCGCCCCGGCTGGTACGGCTACACCAGCGAAGACCCCTTCCACGAGGTCTTCGTGCTGTTCGGCTATCTCGCCGGGATCACCCGTACCCTGGAGCTCGTCACCGGGGTCCTGGTGCTGCCGCAGCGGCAGACCGCCCTGGTGGCCAAGCAGGCCGCCGAGGTCGACGTGCTCAGCGGGGGCCGGCTGCGGCTGGGCGTGGGCATCGGCTGGAACCGGGTGGAGTACGACACCCTCGGCGCGACGTTCACCGACCGCGGCGCCCGCAGCGCCGAACAGGTCGAGGTGCTGCGTGCGTTGTGGGCGCAGCCCACGGTCACCTATGAGGGGCGCTGGCATCGCGTCGAGGACGCGGGGATCCTGCCGCGGCCGGTGCGGGGGCATATTCCGGTGTGGTTCGGCGGCAACGCGGAGCCGGTTCTGCGCCGGGCGGGCGAGCTGGGGGACGGCTGGCTGCCGCAGCGGGCGCCGGACGAGACGGCTCGTGCCATGGTGGAGCGTGTGCGGTCTTATGCCGCCGCGGCCGGGCGTGATCCCGGGGGGATCGGGTTCGAGGCGCGCCTCAAGCTTGCGGAGGTGCCGCAGGCCAAGTGGGCGGCCTTCGTTGCCGGTTGGCGTGACTTGGGGGCCACCCATCTTTGCTTGAGCACGATGGGATTGGGGCTGGCGTCCGTTGATGACCACATCCGGATGCTGGGGAATGCATTGCGAGAATTGGGGCCAGTCGCTCGTGCGTGAGACTGCGGGTCGGTGGGGGCTTGTCGCGCCCACGCGGCGGAGCCGCAAATCGATACAGCCCCGCGCCCCTAAAAGAGGCGCTTCAGCGACCGTATTCCTCCGCCAGGAACCGGATTGACTGGTCCGTGAAGACCCGCATCTCACGCGTGAGGTTCTTCCCGCGCCGCCAGGCCAATTGCGTGAACACCTCGAACGGGATGTCCCAGTCCAGTTTCACGAGAATGCCGGCGTCCAATGTGTCCTGTACGCAGGCCGTCGGCAGCAGGCTGATGCCGAGGCCCGCCGCGACCCCCCGCTTGATGGATTCAATCGTGCCGAACTCCAGGAACGGCAGCGCCTCCCCCGTTCCGTCGTTCAGTTCGGCCTCGAACAGTTCCCGGTAGGCGCAGCCCGCCTCCGCGGAGATGACCTGGGTGCGGCGGAGTTCCTCCGTGGTCACCTTCGGGAGCTGGGTGAGCGGATGGTCGGGGGCGGCCACCACCGTCAGCGGTTCGGAGCCGAGGACTTCGGTCTGGACGCCCGGGTGCTGTGTCTCGGCCTCCATGAGGAAGCCCATGTCGAACATTCCCTGCCGCAGCGCATGGCAGGTCTCCGCGCACAGGCTCGGGCGCAGCACGATGTGCAGGGCCGGGTAGCGGTGGTGGAAGAACTCCAGCAGGGGCGGCATCCGGTAGGACGTGATGCTCTCCATCGAGCCGATGGTCAGCACGCCGGAGGGGTCCCCGGAGCCGACCGTGGCGCCGCGGGCCTCGCCGGCCAGGGCCAGCATCTGCTCGGCGTAGGGCAGCAGCCGCTGGCCCGCCTCCGTGAGCTGGATGCGGCCGCCGAGGCGGTCGAAGAGGTCGACGCCAAGGGACATCTCGAGTCCCTTTATCTGGCTGGTGACACTGGACTGCGCGTACTTCAGTTCCGTCGCCGCCTTCGAGAAACTGAGCAGCGTGGCCACCTTGTGGAACGCCGCCAGCTGCCTGATATCCATGGTGTTCTCCTGCATGGGCCGACAACGGATGGATTTCCTGTTCCAGCGAATCACCGGGCGGGCGCGGACGCCATGTCCCGGCGGTGTCCCCTTGGGGACAGGCGACGTCAGCTAGCGGCCAACGTCCCCGTTTTCCCGGTCCTCGCCGTTCTCCCGGTTCTCGCGGCCGATTATCAGGCCTGCCTGGAATCGGCTGACCGCGCCCATTTCCTCCATGACGGCGGAGATGTGGCGCCGGCAGGTCCGGGTCGCCATGCCGAGCCTGCGCGCAATGACCTCGTCCTTCAGTCCGAGTGCCATGAGGCGAATGATGGAGTGCCGTACTTCTTCCGCGACTTGCGGGTATTCGGCGGTCTGCTGGTCCACCTCGAAGGGGCGGCCGATCTGCCACACCGACTCGAAGGTGCGGGCCAGATAGCCCACGACCGTCGGTTCGGTGATGACGGCGGCGCCGGGCGGCTGCCGGCCGGTGCGCTCCTTGGGGATGAAGGCGATCCTGCGGTCGTAGATGATGAGCCGCTCGGAGAGTTCGTCGACGGTGCGCACCTCGGCGCCGCGTCGGCTGATCTCCTGGACGTAGGTGCGGGTGGCGAGGCTGGTGCGGGCGGTGTGCTGGTAGAGGGTGCGCACGCGGACGCCTCTGCGCAGCAGTTCCAGGGTGTGTTCCCGGTCGGCCTCGAGGAGTTCGGGCGGGCGGCCGCCGCCGGACTGCAGGCTCATGCGCTCCTGGGTGCAGCCGTAGCGGGCCCGGTCGATCTCGCGGCGCACCTCCTCCACGTCGTCGAGGACGGTGATGGGTACGTCGGCCGGCAAGCCGCCCGGCCGGGCGCGGTAGTCGGCGGCGAGGGAGCGCAACTCCTCGTGGATACGGCCGATCTCGCGGCGGCGGCGGCCGATCTCCACCTCCAGTGGGGTGACCAGCTCGGCCTCGGCGACCTCGGGGTCGAGGGGGACCACGGGGCGGCCGGGTGCGCTCGGGCTGAGCAGGTGCAGGTCCTGGAGGGACTTGCGTACCTCCTCGGCCGCGGTGACGTCCGCGCCGAGGGCGGTGGCGATCTCCTCGTCGTCGAAGCGGCCCGTCTCCAGGGCCGTTTCGTAGGCCTTCACCGCGAGGTCGCCGAGAAGAGGAATCCCGTCCGTCAATTCCTCACCCCCAAACCCGCCCGAACCCCACGAGGCCGGCGCGTCGCCGCGCACTGCTCCTTGCCGTTCCACCCTAGGACTCCGATCCCCGCCCGAACTCCCGTGCGGCGACCGCCGGCTTGAGAGCGTTAGGTATGGCACCGCATTCAGTAATGAACGCGCCGGTCCTCGGGCGTGGCCCGGTAACGCACGTTCCACAGGTTGCGGCGGATGTAGGTGCGTTGGAGCCAGCGGTCGCGGCCGTCGTGGTGGGCCCGGAAGGTGGAGCGTGCGTGGACGCCCTTGCGGTTGTTGATCAGCAGGGCCTGGCCCGGTTCCAGCCGTACGGTGTGGGCGACGGACCGGCAGGCGTCCCGCAGCGCGTCGAGGGCGGTCCTGGCGCCGCTGGTGAGCGGTCGGGTGCCGTTGGCGGAGATGGTGATCTCCGGGAAGCGGGCGGCGCCGCTGAGGATGGGCACCGGCTCGGACAGCACCTCCTCCCCCACGCTGCGGGTGTAGCTGCCGGGGGCGTTGAGCCGGTACAGCGGGCTGCGCAGTGTCTCGACCAGGGGGTCCGGCAGGTGCCGGCACAGGTCGCGGGCGTCGGCGTAGTAGGTGTAGGCGTCGTTGCCGGCGGCGCCGCGCAGGCAGTTGAGGACGAGGAAGTCCGGGTTGGCGACGTCGTAGCGGCCGGTGGTGTCGTAGGTGATGTCGCTGTGGAAGTTGAGGAAGACCGCGGAGCCCTGGTTGGTCTGCGCGCGGGCGCCCTCCTGGACCGGGACGACGTCGTGGACGAGCCGGCCGGCCTTCTCGGTGAGCACGCCGATCGGCTCGCCCAGCAGTCCGGTCAGGCCGAGCAGCACGCCTTCGGCGACGAAGCTGTTCTTGGCGGCGGACGGTTCGCCGTCGACCGGGGTCGGCGGCAGGTCCGTGTCCAGCGGCAGATTGCGTACGAGCATCACGCCCGGGGAGTCGTTGTGCCGGCCGAAGTCCATGATCTGCTGGAGGAGTTCGGTGGGCAGGGCGGCGAAGATGCGGTGGTAGCGGGTCAGGGCCCGGTCGACGTCCGCGGTCGGGTCGGGCAGCGGACACAGCTCCGCAGCGATGGTGTCGCGCACCCGGTCGGGCAGTTCGAGGTCGGCGAAGGTCAAGGCGGTCACACTCCGGCGAGGTGGGGCTCTGGTGCGGGTTCCATGACGGGCAGGTCGATCCGGTCGTGCAGGCGCTGGGCGAGGTGCAGGGCGTCCTCGCCGCTCTCGGCGATGTGCGTGGTGACCTTGGAGCCGCGGATCTCGGCGACCGGGACACCGACGTAGGTGCCGGGTTTGAGGTTCTGGCGGCGCTGCACGGCCTCCAGGTCGACGAAGCCGCCGACGACGGCGACCCACGGTTTCTCGGTCAGCCGTACGGTGTCGATGCCGGCCGCGTGGAAGACGCCGTGCGCGAGGTCGGCGCAGTCGTCGGAGTCGTAACCGAGCACCACGGAGCGCTGGTTGAAGACGATCGCCGCCATCTGGTCGCCCTCGCGGCTGATGGTCGTGCCGCGGGAGAAGGGGGCCCGGTTGTAGCGGCAGACGATCTCGATGCCGTGCCGCAGGGCGAGCTGCACGGCCCTGCGGTGCAGCACCTTCGCCCCGTACAGGGACATCAGGGCGGCCATGTTGAAGGAGACCTTCGGCAGCAGCCGTGCGCCCCGCACCAGGTGCGGGTCGGAGGTGTAGATGCCGTCGACGTCGGAGTGGATCTCGCAGGCGGTGCCGCCGAGGGCGCGGGCGACGGCGATCGCCGACAGGTCGGAGCTGTTCTTGCCGAGCCAGGTGGGCCGCCCCTGCGCGTCGATGGCCTGTCCGCCGGGGACGACGACGACCTCGTACTCGGCCAGGGTCCTGTCGAGCGGTCCCGGGTCGGTCTCGATGACCCGGGCCCACAGGAAGGACGAGTTGGTGATCAGGCCGATCTGGTGGCCGGCCAGGACGGTCGCGGTGCGGCCCCTGCGGTGCAGGGCGGTGGCGAGCAGGTGGGCGCTGATCAGGTCGGCGGTGGCGAGCATGCCGGCCGGGGTGGCGTCCTCGGGGTGGGCGTTGACCTCGTGCAGCCGGCCCCGCAGCTGTTCGGTCTCCCCCTGCATGGCGCTGACCACGACGGCCAGCCGGCGGCCCTCGCGCTCCAGCCGGGCTTCGAGGCCGGCCGCGAGCTTGTCGTAGGCGGCATGGGTACGGAAGGTGGAGCCGCCGAACTTCAGAATGGCAGCGTCGGTCACAGCAACCCCCGGTCGAGAACGGTCTCGGCGATCTGTACGGCGTTCAGGGCGGCCCCGATGCGCAGGTTGTCGGCGACCAGCCAGAGCCAGAAGCCGCGCGGGTTGTGCGGGGCGACCCGGACCCGGCCGACGTGGACGTGGTCCGGTTCGCCCGCGGTCAGCGGGGTCGGGAAGCGGCCCGGGGTGTCCCGGTCGTGGACGGTGACCTCGGGCAGGGCGGCCAGCCGGTCGATCAGCTCGGCGCGGTCGACGGGGGCCGCGGCCTCCACCCACGCCGCCTCGGAGTGCGAGTTGACGACCGGGACGCGGACGCAGGTGGTGGTGACGTCGAGGTGCGGCAGGCCGAGGATCTTGCGGGACTCCTGGAGCATCTTCTGCTCCTCCATGGTGAACCCGGTGTCCAGGAGCCGGTCGATGAACGGCACGACGTTGAAGGCGAGCGGGGCGGTGAAGCGTTCCGCGGGCAGTTCGGCGTCGGGGTCGTGCAGGGCGAGTTCGGTGCCCTCCTGGAGTTCCTCGATGCCGTGCTGGCCCTGGCCGGAGGCCGCCTGGTAGGTGCTGACGACCACCTGCCGTATCCCCCACCGCTGCTCGACCGTCTGGAGGAGCCGCACCAGCGGGATGGTCGAGCAGTTGGGGTTGGCGATGATGCCGCTCGCCGGGCGGCCGGTGAGGACGTCCGCGTTGACCTGCGGGACGACCAGCGGGGTGTCCGGGTCCATGCGGAAGGCGTTGGTGTTGTCGATGACCAGTGCGCCCTGGGCGGCGGCCGGCCGGGCCCACTTCTGGCTGACGGACGTACCGGCGGAGAAGAACGCGATGTCGACGTCCGAGAAGTCGAAGCCGTCCAGGTCCTCCACGGTGCAGGAGAGGCCGTCGACCTCCATCTGCCGCCCCGCCGAACGTGCGGACGCGGCGAGCCGTATGCCGCTGTGGCGCAGGCCCCGGGTCTCGATCAGCTCGATGAGGGTGTGGCCGACCGCTCCGGTCGCGCCGACGAGGGCGATGGTCGGCGCCTTGGTGTCGCTGACGAAGGTCATCGGGGTTCTCCGATCCGGGTGAGCGCGGGTGCCGCCGCCTTGTCCCCGTGCGTACGGCGGCCTCCCGACGGCAGCAGCCGCCAGCCGAGGTTCACGCCGAGGCCCGCCAGGACGATCAGCGGGACGCCCAGGGCCTGAAGGAGCGTGATGTGGTGCCCGTACACGGTGAAGTCGGCGAGGATGGCGACCGCCGGGTAGACGAAGGACAGGACCGCGATCTTCGCGGTGGGCAGCTTCTGGTACGAGGCGTACAGCAGGATGTACATCAGGCAGGTGTGGATGACGCCGAGTCCGACCAGCCAGGCCCAGTCGGCGCCGAGCCCCGCGGTCTTGCCGAGAGCCGTGAACGGCAGGAGCAGCGGAATGCCGACCAGCACCTGGGTGAGGGCGGTGAGTTCGGGCCGTACGGACTTCAGGTGCTTGGCGATGACCGTGGCGAAGGCGTACAGCAGCGCGGCGAGCAGTGCCTGGCCGACGCCGAGGAAGTAGGCGTCGCCCTTCCTGCCGTCGGCGGAGGTGAGGTCGGCGACCAGGAGCACGCCGAGGAAGGCGAGGACGATCCAGCCGGCCTGGTGGCGGTTGAGCTTCTCCTTGAAGAGGACCAGCCCGAGGATCACGACGTAGAACGGCTGGGTGTGGTAGACGACCGTGGCCACCGAGATCGACGTCCTGGTGTAACTGCTGAACAGCAGCACCCAGTTGAAGACGATGCACACACCGCCGAGGACCGCGAGGGCGAAGGTGCGGCGGGTGAAGTTGTGGTTCCTGAACAGGCCGCGGGCCAGGCAGTACGCGGCGAGGGCGACGGCGCCGAAGACGCAGCGGAAGAAGACCACGTTGAAGCTGGGCTGGCCGGACTCGACGACGAAGACGCCGAGGGTGCCCGACAGGACCATGGCCGCGGTGAGTTCGACGGCTCCTCTGGTCTGCTGCTGACGGCTGGGGGTGCTCACAGTCGGTACCTCTTCTCCGGGTGGATCCGCGTCTCAGCGCAGGGGCACGGCGTAGTGCAGACCACCTCTGGTCCACAGCTCGTTGGGGCCGCGCGGCACATCGAGGCCCGAGGCGCGGCCGAGGTTGCGTTCGTACAGGTCGGCGTAGCTGCCCACGGCGTCGAGGACACGGGCCGCCCACCGCTCGTCGAGGCCGGCGGCGGGTCCGTGCCGTCCGGCCTGGCGGGCGACGGCCTCGCGGGCGGCCTTGCCGGTGCGGTGGCTCTCGTACTCGGCGGCGAACAGGAGTTGCAGCACCCAGCGGCAGATCCGGAACCAGCCGGGGTCGTCGTCCCGCACCACGGCGGCCATGGGCTCGCGGGAGATCTCGGCGGGCAGGATCCGGTGTGCCTCGGGGTCGGGGAGGGTTCGTCGCGCCCCCGCCAGGGCCACCTTGTCGAGCACGTACGCGGCGCACTCGCCGGAGGCGTAGGCGCGCAGCGCGTCGGCGGGCCGGTCGAAGGGGACGGGCTCCACGGCGAGACCCCGCGGCCGGTACCAGGCGGCCAGGTTGGCCGGCGAGGTGGAACCGGCGTGCACGGCGAGCCGCCGACCCGCCAGCTGGACGGGGTCCTCCAACCCGGATTCCGCGGGCACGAGGAACCCCTCGCCGTCGTAACAGGTGACCCCGGCGAAGAGGAGCCCGTGCGCGGCCTCGCGCCCCATGGTCCAGCTGACGTTGCAGACCGTCAGATCGGCTCGCCCCGCGGCCAGTTGGCTGAGCCGGGCGGCGGATCCGGCCGGACGCCACTCGACGGCCTCCGGGTCGCCCAGCACGGCGGCGGCGACCGCACGGGCGATGTCCGCGTCCAGCCCGGTCCAACGCCCGTCGGCGCCGCACAGCGAGAGCCCGGGCTGCCCCTGGGACACCAGGGCCCGCACGGCACCGCGGGCACGCACGGCGGCCAGCGTGCCGACAAGGGCGGTACGGGCGCTCATGCCCCGCTCCGCGGCAGCGAACCGACCAAGTCCCCGCCGTCACAAGCCGCCCCCACCGACGACCGGCCGACCGTCGACCCGACCGCGCACACCGCACCGGCACAGCACACGGGCGGACCGGACCGGGCACGGGTGCCCAGCGGCCACCGGCCGTTCGCCGGGGCGGCCGGGGCGGCGGCTGTGGTGCGGGGGGTCATGCCGCGCTCCGCAGGAGGGAGCCGACCAGGTCCTCGCGGTCGTAACGGCGTTCGTTGTAGGCGAGCATCGTGGTCAGGCGGTCGGCCGTGAGGGGTGAGGTGCATGCGGTGTCCGTGTCGCGGATCGTGACCGGCATGCCGCCCGCCTTCGACCAGCTGAGCATGCCCTGTTCGTCGATGACGGCTCGGGCGGCGCCCGCGTTGTCGCGGTGCAGGCAGTACGGCACGTCGAGGACGCCACGGGCGAAGGCGGTGACCAGGGCGGAGCCGACGCTGCGGCCCAGTTCGAGGGTGGCGCCGATCAGGGTGCGGGCCTCGGTGAGGAGGCCGGTGTCGGTGGGCGGGGGGCACTTGGTGACCGCGCAGTCGGCGGCGGCCTGGCGGGCGACGGCGTCCGCGAACTCCAGGGCCTCGGCGTTCTCCTCGATCGCGGGGATACGGCGGGCCTCGGCGGGCGTCTTGACGATGAGCCGCTCGGTGCCGCTGTGCACCGCAAGGCGGACGCTGTCCTCGACGAGGCGGTAGGAGCCGATGGGGGTGCGCGGGAAGACACCCATGTAGGTGTAGAGGGTGACGTGCCAGTCGGCGCCGGGGAGGTGCTCCCCGGCGAGGCGGCGCAGGGCGGCCAGGGCTTCCAGGTCCTGGCCCAGGTGCACCTGTTGGGCGTAGCTGAGGGAGATCGAGCGCAGCCCGTGCTCGTGGAAGAACATCGCCTCCAGGACGCTGAGCGCCACCAGCAGGGAGGGCGGGCAGAGCTGGCCGAGCATGCAGCCGCCGAAGGTCTCCAGGTGCATGGGCTCGGGGGCCGCCGCGGCGAGCTCGCTGCAGCGGGCCCAGTTGTCGGTCGCCTCGGGGAGGGGGACACGGCCGTAGGGCAGGCAGTACGACACCGGGCCGCCCTCGGTGGCGTCGACGCCCGCGGCGACCATCGTGCGGAACAGGTCGAGCGGCAGCGGCGAACCGTGTCGTACCTGGACCGGGAAGTCCGCACCGGAGACCTCGCGCAGCAGGTCGCGCACGGTTCCCGCGCCGTGGGCCTGCAGCGGGAAGCCGTTGAGCTCGGCTCCCTCGCGCAGGGCGCGGCGAGCGGAGGCGTAGTCGCCGACCCGGGTGTAGCTGTCGAGCGTGATGGTGCCGACCGTGGTGGCCCGGCAGTCCCGCACCGCGCTCAACCCGGCCCGCATCCGGGCGAGTTCACCGAAACCCATGCGCGGCTGCACGACCAGCCGCCCGGCCGCGGCCGCCGTCCGGACGAAGTCGGCGAAGCGGGGCATCAGCGCGGCGCCCCGGCGACGAGAGGCTCGCCTGCGGCCGCTGTCTGGGCCAGCCCCGCGAGGAAGTCGCCGAAGGCGGCCAGGGTGCGCCCCGCCGGCTGGTCCGACTCGTTGAACACGGCGTCGAAGCCCGCGTCGAGCAGCCGCCGCCCCTCCTCGGCGTCCGCGCCCCGCACGCCCAGCTTGCCCCCGATGACCACCGGCAGGGCGGTCAGTTCGGGATCGCGGCGCAGGGCACGGATCAGGCGCAGACCGTCGAGGTGGCCGTGGCCGTTGACGGTGCTCAGCACCAGGAGGTCGGGGCGGTCGGCACCGCGGCAGGCGTCCATGACGGTCCCGTCCGGCGGGCACACGCCGAGATTGGTCACCTCGTGCCCGGCCTCCTCCAGCAGCAGCTGAAGATAGACCAGATTCCACATGTGCGCGTCGGAAGAAACGCTGGAAACGACAATACGGAGAGACATACCCATCACTCTTGGATTCGCCCGGGCGAAAGTACAGAAGCCGCCCAACGGAGTTCCCGGACCGGAGATCAGGAATTTCCATACGTCAGGTGTCCGGGGTGTCCACGGCGCCGAGCAGGCCCAGCCGGGCGGCGGCCGCGCCCAGCTGGAAGCGGGTCACCACGCCGAGTTTCGCGCACATTCCGGCCAGATAGCGGCGCAGTGTGCGGGTGGAGACGCCGAGGCTGCGGGAAATGAATTCGTCGGACCTGCCGCATTCCAGTTGACGTAGGATCGCGACTTCCATGGCGCAGATGTCGCAGGTTTCGCCGAACATGTCGGCCTCCGAGCGTCTAAAGAGCGAAGTGCCGCTCCAGGAAATCCGTGGCGACTCCCCCGCGGCGGAACTCCGGGTGGCCGAGTATCTCCTGGTGCATGGGGATCGTGGTGTGGACCCCGGGGCCCGACACCTCGAACTCCGACAGGGCGCGCAGGGCGCGGTCCAGGCAGGTGGCGCGGTCCGGGCCCCAGACGATGAGCTTGCCGATCATCGAGTCGTAGTAGGGGCTGACCCGGGATCCGGGCACGTAGTCGGTGTCGACGCGGACCCAGGGGCCGCCCGGGGTGCGGTAGTTCTCCAGCAGGCCGGGTGTGGGCGCGAAGCCGCGGTCGGGGTCCTCGGCGTTGATACGGCACTCGATGGCGTGGCCGCGGACCTCGACGTCCTCCTGCTTGACGGTGAGCGGGGAGCCGGAGGCGACGCGCAGCTGTTCGCTGATCAGGTCGACGCCGGTGACGAGTTCGGTGACCGGGTGCTCGACCTGGATCCGGGCGTTCATCTCCATGAACCAGAAGGCGTTCTGCGCCTCCGGGTCCGCCTCCAGCAGGAACTCGACCGTTCCCGCGCCCCGGTAGCCGACGGCGCGCGCCCCGGCGACGGCCGCCGCGCCGAGCCTGGCCCGCAGCTCGGGCGGGATGCCGGGGCCGGGCGACTCCTCGACCAGTTTCTGGTGGCGGCGCTGCACGGAGCAGTCGCGTTCGCCGAGGTGGACGGCGCCGTCGAAGTCGTCGCACAGCA
Source organism: Streptomyces sp. NPDC001137 (assembly GCF_040298885.1). NCBI lineage: Bacteria > Bacillati > Actinomycetota > Actinomycetes > Kitasatosporales > Streptomycetaceae > Streptomyces > Streptomyces sp. NPDC001137. Next base: position 189,668 of record NZ_JBEPBA010000004.1, on the reverse strand, counting down.
CCTGGATCTCGATGTGCCGGGTGTCGGTGAGGTAGCGCTCGATGTAGACGGCGCTGTTCTTGAACACCGCCAGGGCGCCGGCCCTTGTCCTCGTGTAGGCGTCGCGCAGGTCCCGCGGCCGGCGTACGACGGTGATGCCGCGCCCGCCGCCGCCCGCCGCGGCCTTGATGATCACCGGATAGCCGATCTCCCGCGCGATCTCCTCGGCCGCCTCCACCGAGTCGACGGGCTCGGTGGTGCCGGGCAGCAGCGGGAGACCCGCGGCCGTCATGAGCTTGCGGGCCGTGGCCTTGTCGCCGACGTTCTCCATCACGTCCGGCGGCGGGCCGATGAAGGTGATGCCGTCGTCCGCGCAGATCTCGGCGAAGTACGGGTCCTCGGAGAGGAATCCGTAGCCGGGGTGGATGGCCTCGGCGCCGGTCTTCACGGCGGCGCCGATGATGTTGGGGATGTTGAGGTAGCTGCGGGTGGGGGCGCCGGGGCCGATGTGCACGGCCTCGTCGGCGGCCTTCACGAACTGCGCGTCGGCGTCCGGGGTCGAGTACACGGCGACCGTGCGGACCCCGAGGTCGCGGCAGGTCCGGATGATCCTGAGCGCGATCTCGCCGCGGTTGGCGATGAGCACCTTGTCGAACATGTCGTCGTCCGCCTCGTCTCAGCCGGCCGGGACGAGGTCGATGAGCGGCTGTGCGTACTCGACGACGTCCCCGTCCTGTACGTGGATGGCGTGCACGGTGCCCTTGACCTCGGCGGTGATGGAGTTGAGCAGCTTCATCGCCTCGATGATGGCGAGCTGCTGCCCGGCCTCCACGGTGTCGCCGACCTTGACGAAGGGCTCCGCGCCCGGGGAGGAGGCCTGGTAGAACGTGCCCACGAGGGGCGCGGTGACCCGTACCAGGTCGGCGGGGGCGGTCTCCGGCTCCGGAGCGGCGGCCGCCGCCACGGGGGCCGCCTGCACGGCCGGGGCGGCCGGAGCCGTCGGCACCGGCGCGTTCTCCCACTCCACGTCCACGCTGAGGGATCCGGCCCGCAGCGTGATCCGCCTCAGTGTGCCGGGGAGTTCACCGGCGAGGCGCAGGGTGTGGGCCCGTAGTTCCTCCACCGTCATGTCGGTGCTGTCCTCGGCTTTGGTGGTGGTCACCTCAGTGCTCATCGTGCGTCTCCCAGTCCACTACGGGCTGCAGTTGGGGGTCCCCGAAGCGGTCGTACCGCCTCCGTCGTGCGTCGACGAGCTGCTCGCCGGAGAGGTCGAGCAGCGGGGCGAGGGTCCGCGCGAGGGCGCTCTTGACCGTCAGCGCGGTGGTGTGCGGTGCGGTGTGGGCTCCGTCGGGCGGCTCGGGCACGATGCCGTCGACGACGCCCAGGCGCAGCAGTTCGGAGGCGGTCAGGCGCAGGGCGTCGGCCGCGCGGTCCGCGTGCTCGGCCGTGCCGAAGAGGATCGTGGAGCAGCCCTCGGGGCTGATGACCGAGTAGTAGGCGTTCTCCAGGATGAGCACGGAGTTGGCGACACCGAGGGCGAGCGCACCGCCGCTGCCGCCCTCGCCGGTGACGACGGAGACGACCGGGACGCGCAGCCGGGACAGTTCGAGGATGCACTCGGCGATGGCCACGCTCTGGCCGCGTTCCTCGGCACCGATGCCCGGGAAGGCTCCCGGGGTGTCGATGAACGCGATCACCGGCAGCCCGAACCGGTCCGCGAACCGCATCAGCCTCAGTGCCTTGCGGTAGCCCTCGGGGTTCGGCATGCCGAAGTTGCTGCGTACCAGCTCGGCCGTGTCGTGGCCCTTCTGGTGCCCGAGGACGACGACGCTCTGCCCGCCGAACCGGGCGATGCCGCCGACCAGCGCCTCGTCGTCCCCGAAGGCACGGTCGCCGTGCAGGGCGACGAAGTCGTCGAAGACGTACCCGATGTACTCCAGGGTGGTGGGCCGCTGGATGTCGCGGGCGAGGGCGACGGTCTCCCGGGTGGTGCGGGTGGTCGGAACCGGGTGGGTGAGCACCGGGTCCCCGGATTCTTCGGGGAGTTCGGGCACGGACGGGCCCAGCAGCATCAGCAGTCGCGCCAGCTGCTCGCGCTGGCTCTCCCGTGGTACGACGGCGTCGATCATGCCGTGTTCGAGGAGGAACTCGGCGCTCTGGAAGCCGGCCGGCAGCTCCTGGCGGATGGTGTTGCGGATGACCTGGGGCCCGGCGAAGCCGAGGAGGCTGCCGGGCTCGGCGAGGACGACGTCGCCGAGCATCGCGAAGGAGGCGCTGACCCCGCCGAAGGTCGGGTCGGTGTTGAGGTTGATCACCGGTACCCGGGCCTCGCGCAGGGCGGCGATCCACTGGGAGGTCTTGGCCATCTGCATCAGCGACAGCGCGCCCTCCTGCATCCGCGCACCGCCGGAGGCGGCGACCAGGAGCAGCGGCAGGCGTTCGGCGAGGGCGGTGCGGGCCGCGGCGGCGACGGTCTCGCCGACGACGGTGCCCATGCTGCCGCCCATGAAGGTGAAGTCGAGTACGGCGACGACCAGGTGACGGCCGCGCACGCTCATCCGCCCGGCGAGCACCGCGTCCTGCCGCCCGGTCCGGGACTGGGCGTCCCGCAGCCGGTCGGGGTACGGCTTGCTGTCGCGGAAGCCGAGCAGGTCGCGCGGCGCGTAGCTGTCGGGGAACGCCTCGAAGCTGCCGGCGTCGGCGAGCTGGGCGATCCGCACGTCGGGTGGGATGCGGAAGTGGAACTGGCACTCGGGGCACACCTTGCGGTTGCGGTCGAGTCGTTTGCCGTAGATGTACGCGCCGCAGGACGCGCACCGGCGCCACTGGACGTCCTGTCCGGCCCGGATGGGCCCTGGTGTGGTCGTCACGTTGTGCTCCGCTCTTGTCGACTGCCGCTGCCGCGCTCCCGTGGCACCGGCACGGCCCGCTGGGGCCGGCTGTCGGTGGCCGCGGCGATGCCGAACGGCGGCATGTTGCGGTAGACGGTGTGCGTGCGCGCCGGGTCGACGACATACGCCTCGTGGTAGATGCCGACCGCGCCGTTGTCGGCGACGGTGCGGTTGAAGCGGCCCCAGGCGGGCCGGTGGGCGGCGTCCGTGTCGTGCGCGTACGCCATCAGCTCGTCCATGGAGCGCCAGTACTGGATCACCACGACCGTGCGGCCGATCCAGGTGCGGGCGCCCAGGAAGCCGTACTCCTTCTGCTTGTGGAGCTCGACCAGCATCGGGACCATCGCCGTGAAGGACGGCAGCCAGCGGTGCACCTTCCAGAAGCTGTTGATCCGCATGCCGATGAGGAACACCACGGTTCCCTCGGGCGGGTCCGCCACCTGGGGCACTAGCTCGACCTTGGCTGCCACGGAAGCTCCCATCGGAGTCTCAGAAGGGGTACGTGCGCGGGGGCGTGCTGGTGGTGAGGGTGCGCCAGCGGGTGAAGGCCTCGAGGCTCGCCCGCCCGCCGAAGCCGGAGCCGTTGCCGGAGGCGCCGATACCGCCGAAGGGAAGGCCGGCGTCCTGGACGACGGTCTGGTCGCCGATGTGGGTGACACCGCACCGGAGTTGACGGCCGATGGCCTCTCCACGTGCCGTGTCGCCGGTGTAGACGGCGGCCGTCAGGCCGTGGTCGCTGGTGTTGGCGAGGCGGACGGCCGCCGCGTCGTCCGCGAAGGCGGTGACCGTGGCGACCGGTCCGAAGACCTCCGTGTGGAAGACGTCCATCTGCTCGGTGACGTCGGCGAGGACGGTCGGCGGGTAGTACGGCGGCTGCGGACGCCCCCCGGTGACCAGCCGGGCGCCCTGGGCGACGGCCTGCTCGACGGCGTTCGCGACGGTCGTGAGCTGACGCCGGTCGATGACGGGGCCGATCTGGGCGTCGGAGCGGTAGGGATCGCCGATGCGCAGGGCGGCCGCGTGTCGGGCAAGAGCCTGCGTGTACTGCTCGACGACGGACCGGTGCACCAGGTGACGGCGGGCGGACATGCAGATCTGCCCCTGGTGCAGGAAGGAGCCCCAGGCCCCGGCGGCCGCGGCCTGCTCCACGTCGACGTCGTCGAGCACCACGAAGGCGTTCTGGCCGCCGAGTTCGAGCACGACCCGCTTCAGCAGCCGCCCGCACTGCGCCCCGATCTCGCGGCCCACCTCGGTCGACCCGGTGAACGACACCATGGCCACGTCGGGTGCCTGCACCAGCGCCGAGCCTGCCTCCGCGTCGCCGTGCACGACTTCCAGCACGTGCGGTGGCAGCCCCGCGTCGGCGAACGCCTCGGCGAAGAGGCGGCCGCCGCTGAGCGGGGTGTGCGGGTCGGGCTTGAGGAGCACGGTGTTGCCGAGGGCGAGCGCGGGGCCCAGGGAGCGGGCCGCGAGCAGCAGCGGGAAGTTCCAGGGCACGATCACGCCGACCACGCCCAGCGGGACGCGGGTCACCTCAGCCGCGCGGTCGGGGTCGTCGGCGGGCGGGTGCGGCAGCCCGGGATGCCGGGCCAGCCGCGCCCCGTGCCGCAACTCCTGTGCGGCCTGGTGCACTTCGAAGAACGCCTTGCCGGGGATCGCGCCGCCCTCCCGCACCAGCAGCTCCTGTGCCTGCTGGGCGCGCTGCACCAGCAGGTCGGCGGCGCGTTCGACGATCGCGGCGCGATCCTCGGCGGGCGTGGCCGCCCAGGCGGGGGCCGCGGCGCCGGCCCGGCGGGCGGCGGCGGTGACGCGGTCGGGGGTGGACAGCTCGACGGCGCCGAGCGGTTCACCGGTGGTGATCTCCCGGCTGACCAGCCGGGTCTCGGACGCGGTGAGGGCGGTCACCTGGGCACCTCGGTTTCGGCTTTGTCGTGGGTGCGTACGGGGCAGCGGGCGCAGTCCTCGTCGAAAGCGGCCGGTGTGCCGTCCCGGTCGAGGGCGCGCCGCAGCCGGCGCAGACAGCGGGTGCGGATCGGTCCGACCGAGCTCACCGGCATGGACAGCGCGGCGGCGATCTCCTGGTACGAGGCCGGCGGGTCCTGAAGGGCCCGCAGCAGGAGTTCGCGGCACTGGTCGGAGAGGCTGTCGAGGGCGCGCAGCACCTCCTGGCCGCGGTCGGCGCGCAGGGTGATCTGCTCCGGGCTCTCGTGGTGGTCGAGCAGATGCTCCAGCGAGGCGCTGTCGCCGACCATGACCAGACGCCGGTCGCGGGTGGCCGCCTTGATGGCCTCGCGGCGGGCGACCGTGGCGAGCCAGTCGCCGAGCCGGTCGGGGTCACGGATGCGGTCGGCGTTCTGCATCAGCCGGAACCAGGTCAGCTGGCGCACGTCCTCGGCGTCGACCCGGCTCACCCGGTGGCTGCGGGCCACCGACCAGACCAGCCGGCCGTAGCGGCCCACGGTCTCGTCCCAGGCCTCCGCCTCGCCACGGGCACAGCCCGCGAGCAGCTCCGCGTTCCCCTTCGCCGGCATCGCTCGTCCTCCGTCTGCGACCGCCCGCACGGCAGCGGGCTCCGGCTTCCATGCAACACACCGCGCGTTACGGCCGGAAACGGATGACGGCGTCAGGTAGCGGTCAGACCAGGAGTGGACAGCGTGGAGTGGGCAGTTGCTCATCGGGGGCCGCCCGCGGGGGCCCTGGGCAACAGCTCGGCCATGGCCGAACGCAGCCGTACGGGGATCGGCCCCGGCTCGTCCTCGCTGCCGCGGATGGCGATGCCGAGCGCGAAGCGGTCCCACACCTGGAGCACCTGGATCTGCCACAACGGCCGCTCCTCCTGCGGGATCTCGTCGTCGACGACGGCCAGCCCACCGCCCCTGAGCCGGTGTACGGAGAAGGCGTCGAAGCCGCGGGCCATGCCCATGCCGGTGGCCTTGGTGTACGCCTCCTTGGCCACCCAGGAGTCCGCGAAGGCGTGCCCCTGCTGGTCCTCCCGGTCGCGGCGCAGCACCTCCTGTTCCAGCGGGGTGAAGACCTTCGGCGCGAATTGGAGGGCCTCGGGGCGGGCCGGGGTGTTCTCGGCGTCGACACCCGCGGTACGCCCGCGTACCACGATGGCGGCGATCAGCCCGTTGGTGTGGGTGATGTTGAAGTCGAGCCCCCAGTCGGCACCTTGGACGGTCGGGCGCCCGAACCGGCCCTTGTCGAACCGCCACTCCCCCGGCGCCACGTCGGCGTACTGCGACAGCACCTGGCGGGAGAGCAGCCGGGCGCCGAGGAAACGGGTGCGGGCGGCGGGGAAGAGCAGCCGGTCGTGCCGGGCCCGCTCCTCCTCGGTGAGCAGTTCGAGGCCGCCGGTGGCCTCGGCGAACCGTTCCACGTCCTCCTCGGCGAGAAGCCAGACGTCGGCGCCTTCGGCCAGCGGGTCGCCGGCGGGCTCGCGCTCCCGCGACGTGTCGGGGGCCTCGGTCGTACGCATCTTCCGGTCACCAACTCACCTGGAACGGACGGAAGGAGAACAGCAGCCCCTCGCGGTGGGCGCCCGCCATGACCTCGGCGACGGCGTCGACGTCCTCGGGTCCGGTCGCCCGGCGCGTGGGGTGGAAGCGCCGCAGCAGCCGCTCCAGGCAGAGCAGGAGGACGGCCGGTGAGCGCAGGGCGGGCGCGAAGCTGTCGCGTCCGCGCAGGTAGAGGTGGACGCAGGCGGCTGCCGCCGACACGGCCGCGTACTGCTTGGCGAGGTCGTACAGCTCGGCGGACTGCCCGGCCTGCCGGCCCTGTTCGGCGAGGAGTTTGGCGTGCTCGTCGGCGAGGCGGTGCACTTCGTCGGCGAGCTGCCCCGCGGTGTCGGCGCAGCCGGCCAGCCATGCCGCCTCACGGCCCTGCGCTTCGTCCGCCGCCCGGCGCAGTTCGGCGACGGCCGAGCGGAGGGCGAGTACGGAGTCGTCGCCGCCGCGGCTGAAGAGCTGCTGCGCGGCGGGCTCGTAGGGGTCCATCGGGTGGGCCGGGTCGAAGAGCCGGGTGGTGGCGGCGACCGCCTCGGCCACGGGGGCGGGTTCCTGTGCGACGGCGTTCGCGAGCAGGTTCTGGAGCTGCAGGGCGATGTTCTTGAGGTTCACCACGGTGTTGCCGTCGGCGAAGTTGGAGATCGCGAAGTCGCGCAGGACCTTCTGGAAGATGCCGTGGCGGGGGTGGTCGCGCAGGTAGTAGCGGGCGCCGAGGACGGTGGTCAGCCGGGAGAGGGTCTCCTCCAGCAGGGTCGGCACGAAGTACTTGACGACGGAGGACCAGATGCTGGCCTGGGCGGGGGCGAGCTGGAGCGAGCGTACGGCGCCGGTGGTGAGTGCGTCGGCGATCAGCAGCTCGGCGAAGCACTCCGCCAACTGCCGTTTGGAGTACGGAACTTCGAGTACCGTCCCGCCGAAGATGACACGGCGGGAGGCGAAGTCGAGGGTGCTGCGCAGGGCGGTGTCCACGCAGCTCATGGCAATGCTGGAGATCGCGACGCGGGCCAGCTGACTGCTCTTCAGGGCGACTTCGAGCCCTTGGCCGACCCGTCCGACGAGCGCCGAGTCCGGCACGAAGCAGTCGGTGAGCCGCACCCCGCTCATGTCGAGGCCGCGCAGCCCGTGCAGCGGCTCGTCGCGCAGGTGCTCCAGCTGCTGCGCCGGGATGCCGGCCTTCTCGACGGCGAAGACCGAGTACCCGCCGGGCCCGCCCTTCTCCGAGGTACGGGCGAAGACCATGACCGTGGCGGCGACGGTGGCGTTGCCGATGGTCCACTTCTCGCCGCTGAGCAGCCAGCCACCGTCGGTACGCCGGGCGACGGTCTCGTTCGCCAGTACGTCACTGCCGTGCCGGCGCTCGGACAGCCCCCAGGCCAGCTTCCTGCCCTCGCGGATGGCGTCGGCGAAGTGCTGCCGCTGCTCGGGGCTGCCGGCGATCCACACCGGCATATAGCTGAGGCTGGTCAGCACCATGGCGGTGGCGGAGGTGGGGTCGCGGCGGCCGACGAGGCGGTAGAGGTTGAAGCCGTCCTCGACATGGACGGCCCTGCCGCCGTTGGCGGCGGGGACGATCCAGTCGTACAGGCCCCATGCGGCCAGGGTGTCCACGAACTCGTGCGGGTACTCCTGGCGTTCGTCGAGGTCGAGGATGCGCGGGTACGGCATGGGGCCGCCGGCGTCCCACGGGTCGCCGAGGTACCGCTCCAGGTCCGCCATCAGCGCGGTGAGGTCGGTCATGTCGTCTCGTCCTCCTCGGGTGCCGGTCCGTCGGACAGCTGGACCGGGAACGCGGTGAACAGGAGCCGTGCGCGATCGAGCGAAGTGAGCGCGCGGGCCGCGGGCGCCAGATCGGAAGCCGCCTGCCGGGGATCGCGCCCCTCGGCCAGGGCGACCAGCACGGCCAGAACGGCGATGAGCCACCCGGCCCCGGCGGGCTCCTCGCCGTACAGACCGCGCTCGGGGTGCGCATACCAGGCGAGGGCGGCCGCGGCGGCCGTGTACAGCAGGCAGCACCTGTCGGCGAGGTCGAGCAACTCGGGCGAGGCCCCAAGACCACGGGACCGGTCGCGCTGGGCCTCGGCGGCGGTGGCAAAGGTGTCGGCGAGGGCGGTACGGACACTGCGCACGAGGACGGCGGCCCGGTCTTCGCCACGTGCCATGAGGTCCCGCGCGAGTTCTTCCGCCTGCGCCGCAAAGCCGAGGAGCACAAGGTCCTTGGGCCGCGCGGAGAGGTCGAGCGCCCCCGGATCGAGCCCGGGAAGCGGCTCACCGAAGGCGAAGAGGGCGTCGAGACCGGCCGGGGTCCCGGAGCCGGAGACCGGTTGCTCCGGGCCCGCGGGCACGGCTGGAGAGCCGGATCCGGCTGCGGGGAGCTCGGGCATGCCGTCAGACTCGGCTGCGGGCCTTGCCCAGGGGGCGAACGTCGGGGCGTAGCCCGGGAGTTGCAGGGCCACCGCGCGCAGGACGCCGAGCGGGCTGGTGTCGATCGACTCCACGACGGTGTTGTCGCGCTGGGCCTTGTCGACGACTGCTCCGGGGCCGTGGGCCAGGACTCCGCGGGCGCCCAGCAAGGAGCGGGAGCGGGCCACCGTGGAAGCCGTCAGGCGGGTGGCCACGCGCTTGACGACCGACGAGCACAGGCCGAACGTCGCCGGTGAGAGGTGGGCGTAGCGGGCGGCGGTCAGGGAGAGGAGGTCCGCCGCGAACAACTCGGCTGCGGCGACGGCCAGTTCGCGGGAGCCGTGGGCGGTGTCCGCGACCCGGACGCCGCCGATCCGCCGCCCCCGCGTGAACCGCAGGGCCGTGCGCAGCGCCGTGTCCGCCGTCGCCACGCAGGCCGCCGTACTGAGCAGCCGTACCACCTGCTGAGCCCGCATCGCGCCCGCGAGGCCGCCGCCCAGGTCCCCGATCACCGCCTCCTGCGGTACGGGAGTGCCGTCGAAGGTCAGGTCGGCGAAGTCGATGCCCCGCATTCCGGTGACGGGCTGCGCGGGCTGCCGCCGTACACGGGGCATCTCGCCCGGCCCCAGCAGTACCGCCGTGAACGCTGCCGGGCCGCGCTCCCCCGTGCGGGCCACCACGACCGCGGCGTCCGCGGTGGCGCCCCGGCCGACGAGCCATTTGCGGCCGGTCAGCCGGAAGCCGCCGTCCCGCGCCGGATCGAGGCGGCACTCGCCCGCCAGGATGTCGCTGCCCGAGCGTTCCTCGGAGAGCGCGAAGGCGATCGTCCGTCCCTCCTGCACCCAGTCGGCGACGGTCTTCGCCTGCTCGGGAGTGCCCGCCGCGAGCACCGTCATCACGGCGGAGCAGGACAGCAGGGTGGCCGGCATGATCGCGGCATCGCGCCGGGCCGCCACCCGCACCAGCAGCAGGGTGTCGTCCAGGCCGCGCAGTGCGCCGCCCAGCGACGGGGGCAGATGGGCGAGCGGGAAGTCGACGGAGTCGAGGCGGGCGGCGAAGGCGTGGGGGAAGTCGCCGCGGTGGTCCCGCGCGACACCGGCCGCGAAGCCGTAGACGTTGTCCGTCCGCCAGGGGTCGCCGAGCAGTTCGTCGAGGAGCGCCGCGGCGGCGAAGGGGGCCGTCATGGCCGTACCTCCAGGGCCGGGTCGGGCTGCGGCACCGGGTAGTCGGCGATCGCGGGTGAGAGCGCGAGGCCCGCTGCCCGCAGCATGGACAGGCGCTGGTGGAAGGCCGCACCGGTCATGATGTGGCGGGCGACGTCGGCGACGCGGCGGTTCCGCGGGGCGGCCAGATACGTGCCCCGGACCCAGGAGTTGAAGCTGCCCATCGCGGGGCCGCACCAGATCTGGTAGTCGACCGCCCGGTCCGCCTCCCCCGTCTTGGCCCAGCGCGAGGCCATGCCCAGGTACCAGCGGAAGATCAGCGCGGCCCGCCGTTTGGGGCTGGCGGCGGCGCGGGCGAGCTGGTCGGGGTCGCGGCGCTCGAAGTAGGCGACGGTCTCCGCCCAGACGTCCTCCAGAGGGCGCCGGAAGAGCTGCTTCTCGATACGGGCGCGGGCCGCGGCCGGGATCGCGTCGATGCCGTCGTGGTCGCGGTAGAGCTCGTAGAGGAGCCGGGCGCGCATCGGGAAGAGCGTGCCGCGCTTGAGGACCTGGAGCTCCACGCCCATCTCGAACATGTCCGCCGCGGGCGCCATCTCGAAGTCCGCGAGGTCGGCCTGGGCCAGCATCTCCTTGACCTGCGCGGAGGTGCCGGCCTCGACGCAGGACTGGTTGACGGAGCCGGTCACCACATAGTCGGCGCCCATCGCGAAGGCCGCCCAGGCCGCCTCGGGCGTGCCGATGCCGCCGGCCGCCCCGACCCGGATCCGCACCGGGTATCCCAACTCCCGCATCAGTCCGTCCCGTTGCCGGATGATCACCGGCAGCTGCGCGGGCAGCGGGCGCCGGTCGGTGTGCCCGCCGGAGTCGGCCTCCACGGTGATGTCGTCGGCGAGCGGCACCCGTTCGGCGAGCCGCGCCTGCTCCGCGGTGATCGCGCCCTCGTCGAGCAGCGCCCGCACCATCGGCTCGGGCGCGGGCCGCATGAACAGCTCCGCGAGTTCCGTACGGGAGATCTTGGCGATGACCTTGTTGTCGGCGACGACCCCGTGCGGCCCACCGGCCCGCAGCCCGGCCAGCCGGTAGCGCACGATGTGCGGGGTGAGCGCCAGGAACGCGGACGCCTCCACACACGGCACCCGGTGCTTCAGATACAGGTCGACCGCGGTGCGCTCCAGACGCTCCTCGCTGGGGCTGTGGATCAGATTGCAGGCGTACGGCAGCCCCGGGATCTCGGCCGCGAAGCGCACCAGCGCCTTCTCCACGGCCTCGGGCAGCAGCCCGGCCGCCCCGTAGGAGCCGAGGTAGCCGGCCCGGGCCATGGCGATCACCAGGTCGGCGGAGGCGATGCCGTTCGCCATGGCGCCGCTCATGTACGCCTCGCGCACCCCGTACGCCTCCAGGAAGGCGGCGCTGCCCAGTCGTTCGGGCCCGAGCGGCGGCACGGCGGCGACGACCTCGTGCTCTCCGCCGGGCCGCACGCCTCCGCCTGCGGCGGCGCCGAGGCCGTAGGGCCCGCGCAGGATGTAGACGGGCTCGTCGAGGCGCATCAGCGCCTCCTGGATCCCGGTGTCGCCGACCGCGGGTGCGACAGGTCCACTCCACCGCGGCCGAGGCTGTTCGGTGCTCATCAGTACGTCTCCTAAGTCCTGCCGGGCAGCGCCCCCGAGGGGGCGTGGGGAACTGCGCCCCGCGGAGCGCTCAGTCGTGATGGATCTCGATGCCGAGGTCGCCCAGGCGATAGATCCGCAGCGTCGACTTCCAGACGTGGGCGTCGCCCAGCAGGACGATCCGGCCGGGTTCGCGGCGGATCTCCTTGATGTGGACGTCGAACTCCATGTCGGGGTCGGTGCGCAGGATCTGGCCCCGGTAGCTCCAGGTCGTGTCGACGCCGGTCGCGAGGGCGAAACGCGGGTTGCGCAGACCGTCGGTGAGGCCGGTCTCGACGGCGTACACCTGCATGCCCTGCAGCAGTGCCTCGACGCCGAGGGAGCCGGGCATCACGGGGTCGCGGTGGAAGTGGCAGGAGAAGTACCACTCGTCGGGCCGGATGGAGCGGTGCCCGCGCAGATATCCCTGGCCGTGTTCTCCGCCGCCGGGCAGGATGTCCACCCATTCGACGAGGTCGAGGTGGCCGCCGGCCAGCCGCGGGCCGCGGCGGGCGGTCTCGGCGGTCCGGAAGTCGCGCAGGTCGATGCGGCGGGTGCCGGACGGCCTGGCCGGCTGCGTGTCCAGCCACGGCAGCACGTGCTGCCCCTTGTCGAGGCCGACCTGGTGGGCGAGCGCCTTCTCGTTGAAGTAGCCGAAGAGGGACTCGCCGGTGTAGAAGACCTCGCCGTCGCAGGAGAGTTCGTAGGAGAAGTTCTGCAGGATCGAGCCGGGCATCCGGTCGCTGGACAGCAGCGTCGAGCGGTGCTGGACGGTCTTCCCGCGCAGGTCGACGTCCTTGACGAGGGTGGCGTGGCCGTCCAGGTTGCGGATGCTGAACTGCTCCTCGGGAAAGGGCAGGGTGGCGCCCAGGTAGTAGCCGAGGAGGATGGCCGCCTGGAGGCTGGACTCCATGTAGACGCAGTTGGGCATGGACGGGTGGCCGTTGTCGGCGTAGTACCAGGCGTCCTCGGGCGAGTCGTACTCGGTGACCATCACGGCCCCGCGCTTGAGCGTGCCGCGCGTGCCCTCCAGCTTCATCACCCGGTCGACGAACAGGAAGTCGCCGTTCGGGATGTACGGTGCGCGGCTGTCGGCGTAGATCTCGAACTCGGGCCCCATCGCGATGGCGAGGTCGCCTTTCGCCGCGTGCGCCATGTGGAACTCGTTGAGCAGCGCGGGCTCGCCGGTGGCCGGGGAGAGCCGGCCGAGGAAGTGCGGGACGGTGCCCGCGGTCTCCGGGCGGTAGGGCGTGCCGGGTTTCTCGCGGAGGCGGATGCCGAGGCCGGTGACGCTGATCGAGGGGGTGCCGTCGCGCAGCACGACCACGTCCGCGACGAGCGAGGGCCGGGGCAGCAGGGTCAGTTCCGTGATGTCGATGCGGTATTCGATACGGGCGTTGCGCGGGGTGATCTGTCCGCGCACCTTCACCTCGGTCCGCAGGTCCGGCACCGGCTGGAAGCGGGCGTCGGGGAGGGTGAGGTGCAGGCCGAGGGAGAGCGCGTAGGTCTCGAGGAGCTGTACGGCTCCTTCGGCGACGAGGGATCCGGCGAGCACCGGGTCGTCGGGGAAATGGCTGGTGAAGTACCAGGCGTCGGGGGCGAGTTCCTTGACGGCCTCGATACGGCCGAGGCCGTGGCTGCCGCCCTTGCGGTCGAGGACGGTGACCTCGTCCGCCATCAGCAGCGGCCGGGTGGGCAGCCGCAGCGAGGTGTTGCAGCCGGGGGGCTGCCGGTGGCCGGGGCCGAAGACCTCGGCGATACGGCCTTCGGCGAGAGCGTCGAGGTCGGCGGAGGTGAGCGAGGTGCGGTGGGTGGTGGCGAGCGGCTTGAAGGCCGTACGCCCGGGGTCCGCGGCCGTCTTGAGACCGGGGGCCACCCGCCCCTGCACCAGGCCCGGCGAACTCTCCAGCTCCTCATCGGTGAAGAAGCCCGCGCAGGCGTTGTTGAGCTTGAGGATGAGCTCGCCGTCGGCGTAGCAGTCGTAGTGGAAGAAGAAGAGCAGGGTGTCGCCCTGGCGGACGAACTGGTCGATCCAGATGTCGTAGCGCAGGGTCTGCCCGGTGCGCGGCAGGTCGCCCAGGAAGCTGAGGCTGCTGTCGAGGAGGCGGTAGACGCGCTGGCCGCGGTTGGTGAAGTCCGCGCCGAGGTAGCTGATGAGCAGGAGGTCGCACTGGCCGGCCTCGATGGTGACGGCGGGCGGGACCTGGCCGTCGACGGCGTACCAGGCGTCCTCGGGCACGTCGTACTCGGTACGGATGAAGGACGGCTTGAACTCCCCTGGTTCCGCGTCGAGTTGAGTCACACGTGTGGCGAAGAGGTAGGGCGGGGCGGGGAGCCGTACGCGGCGGTCGTAGCCGTCGATGCGGGTGAAGCGGGGGCCGAAGACGTTGCCGACCTTGCCGACGGCGAACTCGAGGAGGTCGTGTTCGTCCCAGACGACACCCTCGGGTTTCGGCGGGCGCGGTGTGGCTGCCGGCGCGGCCTGTACGGACGTCGAGGCGGACAGCACGGCGGTGAGCTCCTCCCGCAACTCCCGCTGGGCGTCCAGGACTTCCTGGTGCGCCTCCAGGATCTCGGCCCGCAGGCTGCGGACCAGGGTCAGGGTGGCCGCGTGGTCGTCCGGCTGCCGCGGCTTCTCCGGTACGGGCAGCGGGGCGCCGAAGATCGCCGGGCGGGGCGGCACATCGGCCCGCCCGGTCTGCGGGGACGGCGCCGAAACCGCGTCGGCGGGGAGCATCGTGATCGGTTCCCGCTCCAGCGAGAGCGCGGGTACGGACGGACCGTCGGGGCGGGTCGGCATCGCGGTGTCCCATTCCGTGGCGTGGAATGCCGTGTCAGGCAGTTCCGGGGCTTGGTCGGGGGCCCCGGCGGTCACCGGGACGGAGGCTGACGCACCGGGCGGGGCGCCGGCGGTCACTGCCGGCACGGGGTCCGGCAGGGGCGAGACGGCCGCCGAACCCGGGGCCGCGGCTGCGGGCCCCGGCACGGGGGCACCACCGACCGGCACCGACGGCACGGCACGGCCTCGCGGCACGGCTTCCCTGCCCGGCGACGCGGGCGCCACCGGCAGGGGGGCGTCGGCGGCCGAGACGGCCGCCACGGCCGGGACGGCGGCTCCGGGCCCCGGCACGGGTGCGCCGACCGGCATCGAGGAGACGGCAGGGGCCTGCGGCTCGGCTCCCCTGCCCGGCACGGGTGCTCCGGCGGGCGCCGGGGCGGGGGAAACGGCCGCTGCGGTCGGGGGCGACCCTGCGGCCGCCGGCACGGGGGCACTACCAACCGGCACCGACGAAACGGCACGGCCCAGCGGCTCGGCTCCCCTGACCGACGCGGGTGTCACCGGCAGAGGGGCGCCGGTGGGGGCCGGGGCGAGTGAGACGGCCGCCGAGTCCGGAGCCGCCCCTGCGGGGCGCGGCACGAAGGCAGCAGCGGCCGGCACCGACGGCGCGGCTCCCCTGCCCGACGCGGACACCACCGGCACGGGGGCGTCGGCGGGCGCCGGGGCGAGCGTGGCGGCCGGGGCGGGCGACTGCGGGGCCGCACCGTGTTCTCCCCGCTCGGCGCCGCCCATGACCGCGGCGGCGGGCACCCGCCGTACCGCATCCAGCACCGGCGCAGCCGCCTCCCTCACCAGGGGTGCCACCGGTGTGCCACCCACCGTGAAGGTGCGCAGGCCCGGCGCGGGCCGGTGTGCTGCCGTGCGGGGGCGGAACGGGGTCAGGTCGACCGGGACGCCGTGGGTGGCGAGGCGGGCGACGAGGCGGGCTATGTCCGTGGCCCCGCGGGCTCCCCGGCGGTCGACGGGAACCGAGAGGTGGAGGTCGTCGCCGAGCGTCTCGTGGATCCAGCGGGTGCAGGTGCTGGAGGGGCCGACCTCGATGAAGCAGCGGAAGCCGTCCTCGTAGGCCCGTCGTATCAGACGGGGGAAGTCGACCGTCTCGCGCAGGGTGACGGCGATGTTGTGGGCGACGACGTCCTGGTCGAGGGCGCCGACGGGAGCGTAGTGGCGGCTGCTGTAGAGGACGAGGTCACCGACGTCGCCGGTCGGGTAGCGGTTGAGGTCGGCGAGTTCCGAAAGTACGCCGTCCACCACCGGGCAGTGCATGACGTGGTTGGCGGGAGAGCGTGCGCTCTGGCAGCCCAACTCGTCGATCAGGTCGCGGCATTGGGCGGGGTCGCCCGCGACGACGACCTCCGTGGGTGTGTTGACGTGGGTGATGAAGACGCGGTCGTGGCGCTGCACGGCGGCGCGGACGGCGTCCGCGGGCGCCAGCAGTACGTGCGTCGCCCAGACCTGCTGGTCCGGCACCTCGTCGCCGATGCCCCACAGCGCCCGTACGGTCTTCTTCGGGCCGCGCAGCCGGTCGACGAAGAGCGGCGAGGCGTCGATCTTCGTCGTCGCCCGGGCCTCCTTGATCCAGCCGCCGGTGGCGAACAGCATGCTGCTCTCGCCGAGGCTGTAGCCGAACGCCCCGTGCACCGGCACCCCCAGCACCTCGCGCACCAGGTCGGTGGAGAGCAGGGCATAGCTGGTGCCGACAGCCAGCATCAGCGGGATGTCCTCGATCAACTCCGCCTCGCGGCCCATGAGTTCACGCCGGTCGAGCGGCCCCAGGGCACGCGGGTACAGCGCCGCCGAGCGCAGCATCTCCGCCGGCAGTTCGGCCTGCGTCTCGAAGCGCGGCAGGAGTCCGGGGAAGGCGCGGAAGAGCGAACGACCGAGGCCTAGATACGAGTTGAAGGCACCCGGGTAGACCAGTGCCGTCTTCGTGCCCGGCCCGCCCGCCGGACGGGCGGCGAAGCAGCTCCCGGAGGGCGAGATCCACTCGCCGCCCGCCCGGTACACCCCGGGCAGGTCCTTGGCCGCCTGGTCCAACTGCCGTACCAGCCCTGCCGTGTCGTCGGCGACCAGTACGGCCTTGAGCGCGGCGGGCCGGTCCTCGGCGAGCCGCGCCGTCCAGTCGGCGCCGCTGTCGACGGCGTCGCGCAGTTCGCCCAGCCGCCGCATCAGGGTGTCGATGTCGTCGGCGCCGACCGGTACGACGAGGCTGCCGCCGGAGCGCACCCAGTCGGTCGCCGCCACCTCGCCGCGCGTCTGCGCGCCGCCGAGCACCACATGGGCGTGGCTGCCCGCACTGCCGACGACGCTGACACCGGCCGTACGACGTCCTTCGCGGCGCTCGCGGAGCCAGGGCCGCGAGTCGCCGGCGAGGAAGAACGCGGACCCGGCGAGACGGGCGCCGTCGACGCCTTCGGGTGCGACGGGCTGGTAGCCGTAGTGCAGGCACAGCGCGGCCCGGATGACGGAGGCGAGCGCGGAGGCACAACCGGTGTCCCCCACCGCGGAGTCGACCGCGCTGACCGCGGTCCGCAGCGCCCCGCCGGCCCGCTCGGCGGACCACACGCGGCTGAGTCCCTCCAGCGTGCCGTCCTGCGCGGCCCCGGCCTCCACGAGCTCGACGTCGGCCGGTGTCACTCCGGCGGCGGCGAGGGCCTCCTCGGCCGCCGCGGCCACGAGGTCCGGCGCCGGCCGGGGGTCGAGGGTCGGCGAGTGGTGGACGGCGAGGGCGTCGACGGTGGCGTACACCGTGCGCTCGGGCGGGACGGAGCCGGGCCGGGTCACGACGACGGCACCGGCGCCGTCACCGAGCACGCTCCCGGGCGCCAGCAGCTCCCGGGCCCGCGTGGACTCCGGACCGGCCGCCAGGTCGACCGCTCCGACCAGGACCGCCTCGATGCTCGGGTCGAGCAGCAGCAGCCGTGCCGTGTCGAGGGCGTCGACACCGACGGCGCTGTCGGAGGAGACGGTGAAGGAAGGGCCGGTGAAGTTCCACAGGGAGGAGATCCGCGCCGCCATGATGCTGCCGATGTAGCTGAGGACCTCATTGGCCTCGATGGAGTCGTGGATGCCGTCCCGGGCGGCCCGGGTCAGCGCGGCGAGCTGCTCCGCCGTCGGCTCCAGACCGGCCGCGGCCGACCAGGCGGCCAGCTTGCGCCCGAGCGCGTAACGGGCACCGTGCCCCTCGGCGCTCGGCTCCATCTCCATGCCGAGGACGACGGCGACCCGCCGCCCCTTGGCCGCGTCCTTACCGCCGGGGCCGGGCCGCTCGTACCCGGCGTCCTTCAGGGCCTCCTCCGCGACCCGCATCATCAGCAGGTGCTGCTGGTTGAAGTGGTCGAGGTCCTTGGGCGGGATGCGGTAGGAGGTGGCGTCCACCTCGAACCCGTCGATGTACGCGGCCCGCGGGGCCCCGCCGTCGCCCAGCGTCTCGAACCCGCGCCATCGGTGGGACGGCAACTCCCGTACGGTGCCCGTGCCTTCGTATCCCGCCCGCTCGAACTCGTCGAGCGTGGTGAAGGACCCGAAGTGCGCGCCCATGCCGATGACGGCGAGGGACTGCGGTGTCCGCCGCTCGGTGCCGTCGTCTTCCACGTCCGTCTCGGGGCCGGACAGGACGACGTGCGCGTTGGTGCCGCCGAAGCCGAAGGCGGAGACGGCGGCCCGGCGTGCGCCGCCGGTGGCGGGCCAGGGCGTGGGTCCGCGTACGACACGGTCCGCGACCGTGCCCGGCAGCGGCTCGGCCACTCCGATCGTCGGCGGAATGACTCCGTGTCCGAGCGCGAGGACGACCTTCACCAGGCTGCTCATGCCGGCCGCGGTCAGCAGGTGCCCGATGTTGCCCTTGACCGATCCGAGCAGCGGGGTACGCCCGAAGTGCCGTTCCACACCGTCGAGTTCGGTTCGGTCGCCCAGCGGGGTTCCGGTGGCGTGGCACTCGACGTACTGGATGTCCTGCGGTTCGACACCGGCTTCCCGGTGGGCGAGTTCGTATGCGGCGAGCTGGCCGCTGACGTTCGGGGCGAGGAGGTGCTTGCCGGGGCCGTCGTTGCCGAGGGCGACGGCGTCGACGACGGCGTACACCCGGTCCCCGTCCCGGCGGGCGTCGGCGAGCCGCTTGAGGGCGACCATGGCGGCGCCCTGCCCGGTGATGATGCCCTTCGAACGGGCGTCGAAGGGCTGGCTGAAGCCGTCCGGCGGGTAGGCGTGCAGATCGGAGAAGGACAGGTGGATGACGGTCGGGTCGGGCGCGCAGACCCCGCCGGCCAGCATCAGGTCGGCGCGCCCGGTGGCGAGTTGGGCACAGGCGAGCTTGATGGCGTACAGCGCGGAGGAGCAGGCCGCGTCGAGGGTGTGGCGGGGGCCGCCGAGCCCGAGCGCGGCGGCGACCACATGAGCGGGCAGCCCACCGGGCCACAGATTGTGGGCCTCGGCCCGGGCGCCCAAGGGCCCGAGGCGGTCAGCTTCGGACCGGGTGTCGAGCGGCTCCTGCACCGGACTGCCGCCCCGGTCACCGGCCGGGCCTGCGCCCAACCACCCGAGGTTGTCGGCCTCGGACGGCCCGAGGTGGCGTGCTTCGGGCCGGGTGTCAAGCGGCCCCTGTGCCGGGCCGGCGGTCCGGTCACGGGCCGGGCTGCCGTCCGCCGCACCGGACGGCAACCCGGCCGCGGGGAAGCCGGCCGCCGCGAGGCCCTCGGAGACCGCGGCGTCCCACAGCTTCCCCGCTGTTCGGCCGGAGGCCGGGGTGGGGAACGGGTAGTTCCCGAACACCACCCCGGTCCTCCGGCCGGCCGCCCGGCCGTCCGCGGCAGCGGGGGATACACCCGCGTCGGCCAGGGCGTCCCCGGCGACCCGGAGCGCCCAGTGGAACGAGCGGTCCAGGCCGGCCAGGTAGTCGGCGGGCAGCAGGTACTCGGAGGGGTCCAGGTCCGGCGCGGCCTGGAGGAATCCGCCGCGCGTGCAGTAGATGCGGTGCCGGTCCTCGCCGTCGCCCTCGGCGAGCGGATCGTGTCCGAAGATCCGCTCACCGCCCTCGGTGCGCGAGTCGACCGCGCCCATCAGGTTGCTCCAGTAGGCGTCGGGCGTGGCCGCCCCCGGGAAGAGGCAGGACAGTCCGACGATCGCGTACTTGCCCATGACGGATCAGCCTCCGAGCCTCGTCAGACCGTGACCGTGGCGGCCGCCCGGCCCTGCTGCCTGAACCGTGCGTCCAGATCCGCGTCCTCGACCGCGACCACGTCCTCCAGGACGGCGAGCACACGGCCCTGCGGGTCGAGCGCGGTCACCGTGCAGGTGACACCGGTCCGGCCGGGCCGTACGTCCTCGACCGCGATGAGGAAGTCCCCGTCGGACGGCAGCGGCGCATACAGACTCAGCCGTCCGATCTCCATCGGCAGGCAGGCCCGCCCGCGCTGCTCGCGCACCCACACCAGCACGGCCTGCAGCAGCAGATCGGCCAGGACGGGGCTGTGCAGCCGCGTGTGGTAGCCGCCGAGCGCGGGCCGGTCGTCGGTGAGCCGGGCCCGTACGAGGAGCCGCTGCTCGTCGCCGGCCAGCAGCGTGCGCAGTCCGCGCAGGGAGGGCCCGTGGAAGAGCGTGCCGTCGCGGTACAGCCGTGCCGCGTCCTGCCCGGACGCGCCGCGGGCGATCCCCGCCAGGTCGGCGCGGTCGGCGGGCCGCTGCCCGGCCTCTCCCGTGGTCAGCCGGACGCTGTACGCGGGCCGGCTGCGACCGCTGCCGTCCACGGAGGAGGCGAGCACGTCGATGCCCTCGGCGGCGGGTTCGACGGACAGCCGCAGCCGCTGCGGCTGCTGCCCGTCGGGCTCGTCCCAGGCGACGCCCTTGAACACCTTGAACCCGCTCGCCCCGACGACGGTTTCGCCGGTCACCGTCTCGACGGCGTTCGCCAGCGCCCCGAGTGCCGCGGTGGCGGGCAGCACCCGCCGGCCGCCAATGGTGTGGTCGGTCAGCAGCGGCTGCTCGGCGAGGTCGGTCAGGGTCCGGTCCACGACCAGGGGGGTGAGCGCGGAGGCCCGCGCCGCGGGCGGCGCGGACAGCGGGGTGAGCGGACCGGTGACGATCACCGTGTCGTGCCCGTGCCCGCCCGTGAACTGCTCGGCGAACATGCCCGCCCCGGTCGCGAGCGGCACCAGGGCGATCCCGCGTGAGGCGAACATGGCACGCAGGTCGTCGGAGACCATGCCGCCGTCCCAGGCGCCCCAGTTCATCGCGGTGACACGCGCGGAGGGCAGTTCCCGCTTCAGCCGTACGGCGATGCGGTTCAGCGCCTCGTTGGCCATGGCGTAGTCGGACTGGCCGCGGTTGCCGAAGAACCCGGCGACGGAGGAGAAGAACACGAGGTGCCGCAGCTCGGCGATCCCGCGCAGGGCGTCCAGCACATTGCCGAGGCCGGTCAGCTTCGTGCCCAGCACCCGGCGTATCTCGTCCGCCGACTTCTGCGCGATGAGCCGGTCGGCGAGGACACCGGCCCCGTGCACGACACCCGTGACCCGTCCGGCGTACGGCGTCAGTGCGCGGCGCACCTCTCCGGCGTCGGTGATGTCGACGGTGAGGTACTCGACCCGGGCGCCGGTGGCGGTGAGCCGGGCGAGGTTGGCGGCGATCTCCCGGGAGGCGGTGATCTCGCGGAACTCCCCTTCGATGGCCCGTGGATTGGGCTTCTGCCCGCTCTGCGCGGCCCGCCGGGCGATGAGCCCGCGCAGTGCCGGGCCTTCGTGGCCCACGGCCCAGTCGGGCTCCGGCTCGGGCCGGCTGCGGCCGAGCAGCAGCAGTCCGGCGGGCCGGGCGGAGACCAGGGCGTGCAGGCAGTCGGCGGTGATGCCGCGGGCGCCGCCGGTGACGACGAACAGGTCGTCGGAGGACACCTCCGGGACGACCGCCGCGTGTGCCTCGTGCGGCTCGGCCGCGAGTGCGATCGTGCGCCGCCCGGCCGGGTCGTGCGCCACGTCGGTGTGCTCGGCCGACAGGTCGTGGATCTCGCCCAGGAAGCGCGCACCGACGGTGGTGGGGGCCAGCTCCGGCGCGAAGTCGACCGTGCGGGCGAAGAGTTCGGGCACCTCGATCGCGAGGGTCTTCACCAGCCCGCCGACCCCGCCGAGCAGCGGAGAGGCGTCGCCGCCACCGCGGTAGCCGTTCGCCCCGTCGAGCCGGGTGACGGCGACGAAGGCGGCGCGGGTGCCCTGCGCGGCGACCGGCTTCAGCGCGGCCAGGCTGTGCTTGGCGACCAGCAGGCAGTGCTCAAGGCGCCGCACACCCTCGCCCCACTCCTGCCCCGCCGCGGCGGCCATCTGCACGACGAGATCGACCCGCCCGCTCACCAGCGTCCCGGCGAGCTCACTCTCCTCCCAACTCGCCAGCCGCCGCACGGCATCCGCCTCCGGCACGGCACCGTCGACACCGGGCAGCGCGACGATCTCCACCCGCCAGCCGTCCCCACGCAGCGCCCCGGCGAGCGGCCGGGTCAGCGTCGACCCGTCGTCGACGAGAACCGCGGTACGCGCTTCGGCGTACGCGCCGACCAGGGTGTGCGGCGGGGCGATCTCGACGACGTCGGCGTAGGTGCGACCGATGCCGGGGGCCGGTGGGTAGGTGACGGCGAGGGGGGCGGTGGGCGCGGGGGCCGCTGCCTGGGGAGCGGGTTCGCTGGAGACGGCGGACACGGTGGAGGCGAGGAAGCCGGCAATGTCGTCGAGCGTCCGCAACTCGGCGAGCACCTCGGGATCGACGTCCTCCGACACCGGATACGACTCCTGCAACGCCCCCAGAATCTGCACCCGCTTGATCGAGTCGATACCCAGATCGGCCTCGACATCCATCCCGGGCTCCAGCATCTCCACCGGGTAACCCGTCTTCTCCGCCACCGCACCCATCAACGCCTCCATCACACCGGCGGCCACAGACGAGTCGGCAGCAGGCACGGAAGCGGGCTCGGGGTCGGGATCGGGCTGCGCGGGGACGGGCTGCGGGGCGGGCTCGACGGACACGGTGGAGGCGAGGAAGCCGGCGATGTCGTCCAGCGTCCGCAACTCCGCCAGCACCTCGGGATCGACATCCTCCGAGACGGGATACGACTCCTGCAACGCCCCCAGAATCTGCACCCGCTTGATCGAGTCGATGCCCAAGTCGGCCTCGACATCCATCCCGGGCTCCAGCATCTCCACCGGGTAACCCGTCTTCTCCGCCACGGCACCCATCAGCGCCTCCATCACACCGGCGGCCACAGACGAGTCGGCAGCGGGCACGGAAGCGGGCTCGGGGTCGGGATCGGGCTGCGCGGGGACGGGCTGCGGGGCGGACTCGGCGGACACGGTGGAGGCGAGGAAACCGGCGATGTCGTCCAGCGTCCGCAACTCCGCCAGCACCTCGGGATCGACATCCTCCGAGACGGGATACGCCTCCTGCAACGCCCCCAGAATCTGCACCCGCTTGATCGAGTCGATGCCCAAGTCGGCCTCGACATCCATACCCGGCTCCAGCATCTCCACCGGATAGCCGGTCTTCTCCGCCACGGCACCCATCAACGCCTCCATCACCCCAGCGGAGACAGACGAGTTCACGACGGGGGCGGGCTCGGGCTCGGGGTCGGGCTCGGGAAGGTTCACGGTCTCGACCGCTGAAGTGACCGGCTCCGGAGCCGACTCGGCAGGCACCGTGGAGGCCAGGAAGCCGGCGATGTCGTCCAGCGTCCGCAACTCCGCCAGCACCTCGGGATCGACGTCCTCCGACACCGGATACGACTCCTGCAACGCCCCCAGAATCTGCACCCGCTTGATCGAGTCGATGCCCAGATCAGCCTCGACATCCATCCCGGGCTCCAGCATCTCCACCGGGTAACCCGTCTTCTCCGCCACCGCACCCATCAGCGCTTCCATCACACCGGCGGCAATGGCCGCATCGGCGACGGAGACCGGCTCCGGCTCCGGCTCGGCGACAGCCACGGGCTCCGGTTCGACCGGGGCCACGAAAGCGGGCTCGCGTCCAGGCGAAGGCTCTGCTTCGGGCGCAGGCCCGGGTTCGGGCGAAGCCTCGGGTTCGGCCTCCGCCCGTCCCCGCAGCGCGTCCAGCAGCAGTCGGGTGGATCGCTCGTGCGCCGCGCCGATCGTCGCGCTCTGCTCCCGTATGAGCCGCAGCGCGGCATCGGTGTCGGGGTGCCCTCCGGCCCGTACGGACTCCTCCAGGGAGCGGACCGACGCGTGCACCGTGTCCGCGTGGGCGGTGAGGATCTCCGCCTGAAGGGCCAGCCCGTCGCGTACGACGTCCTCGACGCCGTCGGAGCTGCCGGCGCCCGCCGCCAGGGCCAGCGGCTGCGCAATCGCATCGCGGTACGCCGAACGCCGTTCCTGGGTCACGTAGTTGATACCGCGCAGCGGGATGTTCATCCCCTTGCGGGCCGGCAGCTCGGTCCGCGGCTCGACGTGGTCGTCGAAGCCGGTGAGGGGCAGCCCGAGGACCGCGAGTTCGATCGCGGCGCGCTTCAGCGAGACCTCGCTGTCCTTGCTGGGGCCGCCGTCCGCCGCGAGGGTCACGACGTCGGTGCGGCCTTCGAGGATGCGGTCGATCAGGTCCGTCAGGACGCGCTTGGGGCCGAACTCGACGAAGACGCGGAACCCGTCCGCGTACATCTTCTCGATGCCGGAGACGAAGTCGACCGGCTGGAGGAGCTGGTCCACGAGGGTGCGGCGGTTGGCCGCCGCGTCGCTGCCGTACGCCGAGCCGGGGGTGTTGGCGTAGACCGGGATCGTCGGGACGCCCAGCCCCGTCGACTCCACCGCCTGCCGGAAAGCGTCCGCGGCATGGGCGACGAAGCCGGTGTGGAACGCGGCGGAGACCGGCAGCCGCTTGGCCGGGATACGGCGGCCCGAGACGTCGGCGACCAGGCGGTCGATCTCGTCCGTGGGGCCGCCGACGACGATCTGGCCGGGGGCGTTGATGTTGCAGATGGCCACATTGCGGTACGTGGCGACCAGCCCCTGGACGTCGGAGAGGGAGGCGCGGATCGCCGCCATGGCGCCGGGGTCGAAGTCCGCGGGGGCCTGCTCCGGCGGGGCCATGGCGCGGCCGCGGGCGCGGGCCAGGTGGGCGAACCCGTCGTCGTCCAGTGCCCCGGCCGCCCAGAGCGCGGTGAGTTCGCCGAAGCTGTGGCCGATGACGCCGTCGGCGCGGAATCCGAGCCGGTGCAGCCAGGCGTACTGGCCGGAGGCGAGCGCGCCGATGGCGGGCTGGGCGAAGTCGGTGCGGCGCAGGGCCGTTTCCTGCTCGGTGCGGGCGGTGTCGGTGAAGGCGGGCGGCGGGAAGACCGTGCGGGCGAGGGTGTCGGGAGCTTCGGTCAGCCGGTTGGCGCGGTCGAACGCGGCCCGTACGGGCGGCAGCGCGACGGCGGCCCGCCGCCCCATGCCGACGTACTGGCTGCCCTGTCCGGCGAACACGGCCGCCGCCTTGACGGATGTGGGCAGGGCCTGGCGCCGGTAGGTGATGCCCTTGGGGTGCTGCCAGGAGTCGGCGTCGGGGCGGGCGCGCAGCAACTCCACTGCCGTACCGCACAGTTCGGTGAATTCTTCGTCGCTGCGGGCGACGATCCCGATGCGGGCGTCGGAGGCGGGGATCGCACCGGACTCGTCCGGAGCTGCGCCGTTCTCGATGCGCAGGGCGAGCGCCTCGGGTCCCGCCGCGTGCCACAGGCCCCAGCGGACCGTCGGGCCGAGGGACTTGGCTTCCGCGGGCCCCTCGTGCTCCTCCAGCACCATGTGGAAGTTGGTGCCGCCGAAGCCGAAGGAGGAGACGGCGGCGCGGCGCTTGCCGCGTTCCGGGTCCAGCACCCAGGGGCGCGCCTCGGTGTTGACGTAGAAGGGTGTGCTGGTGGGGTCGACCGCCTCGCTCGGTGTCTCGACGTTGATGGTCGGCGGGAGGACCTTCTGGTGCAGGGCGAGGGAGAGTTTGATGAGGCTCGCGGCGCCCGCGGCGGCCTTGGTGTGCCCGATCTGCGACTTGACGCTGCCGATGGCTGCGTAGCCGTGGTCGTCGTTGCCGTCCGCGACGACGGAGGAGAGGGCGGACAGTTCGGTGTGGTCGCCGACGGCCGTGCCCGTGCCGTGCGCCTCGAACAGTTCGATGGAGCCGACGGGTACGCCGCCGTCTTCGTAGGCGCGGCGCAGGGCGAGCTGCTGGCCCTCGGCGCGCGGGGCGTAGATGCTCTTGAAGCGGCCGTCGCTCGAGGTGCCGATGCCGCGCAGGACGGCGTAGATGCGGTCGCCGTCGCGTTCGGCGTCGGCGAGGCGCTTGAGGGCGAGCATGCCGATGCCCTCGCCGATCAGCGTGCCGTCGGCGGACTCGTCGAAGGGGCGGATCTGCTGGGTCTTCGAGAACGCCGGGGTCTTGCTGAAGCACATGTACATGAGGATCGTGTTCTCGGCGTCGCAGCCGCCGGTGATCATCATGTCGGCGCGGCCCTCGATGAGTTCGCTCACCGCGAGTTTGACGGCCGCGAGGGAGCTGGCGCAGGCGGCGTCGACGGTGCAGTTGGTGCCGCCGAGGTCGAAGCGGTTGGCGATCCGGCCGGCCACGACATTGCCGAGCATGCCCGGGAAGGAGTTCTCCTCCCACGGGATGTACGCCTTCTTGAACCGGCTCGCGATCTCCTCGGCGTCCGCCTCGCTCAGGCCGACGCTGCGTACGACCTCCTTGAGCACCGGGGTCTGCAGACGCGCGGAGAGCGGCTGGGTGAGGGAGTTGGCACCGGTGATGCCGAGCACGACCCCGGTGCGGGAGGCGTCGTACCAGCTGCCGTTGTCCGCGCCGGCGTCGCGCAGCACGTCGCGCGCCACCGTGAGGGAGAGCAGCTGGAGGATGTCGGTGACCTCCAGGGTGTTGGGCGGCAGCCCGAACTCCATGGGGTTGAAGGCGATTTCGGGGAGGAATCCGCCGCGGCGGACGTAGGTCTTGTCCTCGGCCGCGGGGTCCGGGTCGTAGTAGTCCGCGGTGTTCCAGTGGCTCTCGGGGACGTCCTCGATGCAGTCCTGGGCGTCCACGATGTTGTGCCAGAACTCGCGCAGGTCGCGCGACTTGGGGAAGAGGCCCGCCAACCCGACGATCGCGATCGGCGTCTCGGCCAGACGTGAGTAGTGCACGATGGTGGTCCTCTCGGGCTTGCGCGTCGCGCGGGTCGTGTGCGGCGGGTGCGTCAAGTGATCTGGTGGCTCAGCCGGTTCGCGAACCGGTGGCGAGGAGGGCGGCGAGGGCGTCCGCGGTCTCCGGTTCGTGGAGCATCGTGTAGTGGTCGCCGGGGACGGCCAGTTGCCGCAGCGGGCGGCCGCTGAGGCCGCTCCAGCCGAGGTCGGGGCTGTCGGGCAGGAGCGAGCGCTCCGGCTTGACGACGGTGACGGTGCGGTCGAGGGGGGCGGGCAGATATCCGGCGGTGCACCGGTTGTTGCGGACGAGTCCGGTGTGGAACGCGGTGTACAGCTTGCGCAGTCCCGCCGGTTCGGTGCCGTCCTGAAGCACTCCCTGTGCGACCGCCGCCGCGAGCAGGACGTCCAGACCGTCCTCCTCGCCGAGACCGTCCAGAGCCGCCGGTTCCAGGGTGAGGCGGCGGCCGCGCTTGGCGCCCAGGTACATCGCGAACCAGGTGAGCAGCATGTCCGGCCGGAGCAGTTCGTCCGGCCGCTGGAAGGCGGGTACGGGGGCGATCGAGTCGAGGACGACGAGGTCCTCGACGCGGTCGCCGAGCCCCTGGGCGTCGAGACGGGCGGCGATCTCGTAGGCCACCACTCCCCCGAACGACCAGCCGGCGAGGGTGAACGGCCGGTCGGTGAGTCCGGCGGCGGTCAGTTCCCCCAGGCAGCGCCGGGCGAGTTCCCGGACGCCGATGACGGACAGCGTCGGGACGAGGGCCGCCGCGAAGTACTCCGGGACGTTGCCCAGGTCGCACAGGTGCAGTGCGTGGTCCTCGGGCAGCCGTGCCGCGACCGGCTGCCAGGCGGTTGCGGGCAGCGCGCCCGGATGGACGGCGACGACCGGCCGCGCGGCCGGATCCACCGGCCCGAGCGTCGTCAGCAGCGGGCGCGCCGCGCCGGGTCGGCGTGGGGTGGCCGGGTCAGGCCGCGGCGACATGACGGTCGCTCTCCTCGGCGATGTGCTCGGACAGGGCGGCGATCGTCGGGTGGTACCAGAGGGCCGTGGCCTCCAGTTCGAAGCCGAGCCACTTCTCCAGCTCGCCCGCGAGGATCAGCGCCTCCGTCGAGTCGAGGTCGAACTCGTCGAAGTAGCGCTCGACGTCGATCTGCTCCTGGCCGACCCCGAGCCGGATCGCCAGCTTCTCGACCAGCCAGGCCTGTGCTTCTTCGGCGGTGACACGCTGCATGGGGTTCCCCTTGTCCGTTCGTGCCGTGCGGTTCAGTGACGGGTCTTGATCTCGCGGGCGACGGCTTCGGCCGCCTTGCGCCCGGAGACGAATCCGGCCTCGTGGGAGCCGATGAGGTCGACGCCGATGCGCGGGGCGTGGAAGTAGGAGCCGGCCAGCTTGATCCGGCCGCCGGGCGCGTTGACGTCGTAGATCGTGCGCTGCATGGCACGCACCTCCAGGTCGATGACCGGGTGGGTGAACGGCAGCTCACGGACGACGAGTTCGTCGCGCGGGACGATCGGCGAGTCGAGGGTGACGAAGTAGTCGTGCTCGGCGGTGAAGCCCTGCAGGGAGTTCATGTAGTAGGCGACCCAGGTGCGGGGGCGGCCGTCCACGGTCTTCAGTCCGTAGTTCCAGCTCTGCCAGCGGTCCCGGTTCGGCGGCATGCTCGACGGGTCGGTGTGCAGGATCGCCCGGGTGGCGCTGTAGCGGACCTTGCCGAGGATCTGCGCCTGGAGCGGGGTCGGCTGTTCCAGCACGGCGAGGGTCTGGTCGGCGTGCGCGGCGAGGACGGCGTAGTCGTAGCGCTCCTCGCCGGCCGCGGTGCCGATGACGACTTCGTCCCCGTCCTCCCGTACCCGGGTCACCTCGGCGCCGGTGCGGACCTTGCCGTTGACGCCGGCGACGACGCGGCGGACGTACTCGATGCTGCCGCCCGACACGGTCTTCCAGGCGACCGAGCGGCCGCCGAGGCCGCCGGGGTCGTGGGACATGAAGAAGGCGATCACCGTGGTCGCGGGCATCTCCCAGATCAGCTCGGCGGGCACCGACCAGACGGCGGTGGCGAGCAGCACGACATAGCCGTACTTGAAGGCGTCGCTGTAGCCAGCGCGGTCCAGGTAGTCGCCGAGGGAGAGGTCGGTGCGCTTGCGCAGGAAGTCCTTCGGGGCCTCGCGGTGGAAGCGCTCCGCGTCGCGCCACAGGGGCAGGAAGTCGGCCGGGTAGCGGGCGGCGATCTCGTCCTCGGAGAGCTCGAACTCGGCGGTGCCGTAGTCGAGTCCGCGGTCGAGGTCGAAGAAGTCGAAGCCGCCGGTGTGGTCGAGGGCGCGCGCGCCGAGCTTCTCGAAGAAGGCGGTGAGTTCGGGGTAGGTCCGCGCGTTGAAGACCACGAACGCCGTGTCGACGCCGATGGTGCGGCCGCCCTCGTCGACCTCCACGGTGTGGGCGTGGCCGCCGGGGCGGTCCTGGCTCTCGTACACGGTGACTTCGACGTCGTCCGGCAGGTGGTGGGCGGCGGAGAGTCCGGAGATCCCGGCTCCGACGACAGCGACACGGGTGGTCATGGCAGGGCTGCACCTCGGCTCGAACAGTTCTCGGGAACGGTCACGGTGAGGCGCAGAGGGCTGATACCTCTGAAAGGGGTCGCGGTCCGCGAGTTGCCCGTCGGACGGCGCACAAGAACCGTAGGCCGGGCCGGAAATCGGGGTCAATCGGCCCATCGGCGCCCGGATTTCCGCTATCGAAGGCTCCGATGGCGCGGATTGCGGACTGTCCGGATCCGGTCGTACGGGGCTCCGTGGGCGCGATTGCGCCACACGTTCCGTGCGCTCGACTGCACGCAGTGCGGCGGGATTCACCCCTGCGGGGGTGTACGGAATCCGGCGCTCACGGACTCTTGTGAATGACCGACGAACCGACCGCCTGCTCCCGCACGGCCTTCCCGACCGCTCAGCCGAGGAGACCTTTCATGCCGACGATTCCCTGGATGCCCGGCACCGCCGAGGACGGCACCGAGCCCTCCGGCCCGCCGCTGGTCATGGCCTCCCGGCTGGAGCTGCGCTCGCTGCTGGGCGTGCCCAGGTTCTTCCTGCTGTCCCTGGTGATATTCCAGCAGGTCCGCAGCTCGCCCGGGCTGCTGGGTGCGTCGTTGAAGGCGGAGCCACTGAAGAGGACGTTCTGGACGCTGTCGGCCTGGCGGGACCAGGAGGCGCTGAACACCTTCTCCGCGACCGATCCGCATGCGCGGAGCGTGCGCGGGCTGCGCCCCGGGATGAAGGGCTCGGTGTTCGTGTTCTGGAACACCGAGCGCGACCAGCTGCCGATCACCTGGGACGAGGCGCAGCGCCGCCTCGCCGAGCAGGCCGAGCGGGAGGCGCAGGCGACATGAGCACGGGCGCACCGCTCAACACGGGCCCGTCCCTGACAACGGACGCGCCGCCGACGCCAGTTGTCCCGCACGGCCGTCTCGTCCTCCTCGCCGCCTGCCTCGGCCTGTTCATGTCGTTCATCGAGGTGACCGCGGCCATCTCCACACTGCGGGCGCTCCAGGTCGACATGCAGGTGGCGCCCGCCGACCTGAGCTGGGTGTCCAGCACGTACACGCTTGTCGTCGCGGCCTGCGTCCTGTCGGGCGGGGCGCTGGGCGAACGGTTCGGGCGGCGCCGGGTGTTCCTCACCGGCACGGTGCTGATCGCGGCCGGTTCCCTGGTCGTGGCGTCGGCGCAGAGCTATCCGCAGGTCCTGATAGGGCGCGGTGTCAGCGGACTGGGCGGCGCCCTGGTCCTGCCCACGTCCCTCGCCCTGATCACCACCACGTTCTTCGTCGACCTGCCGCGCATGCTGCGCTACATAGCCGTGTGGGTGTCGGTCTCGGGCGTCGGTCTGGCCGTGGGTCCGTTGCTGGGCGGCACCCTGCTGCAGACGTGGAACTGGCGGGCGGTCTACCTGGTGAACACACCGCTCGCGGTGATCACCATCGCGGTGACGCTGAGGGCGGTCTCCGAGTCCCGGGTCCCGGACCGTCCCCTCGACCTGGCCGGCCAGTTCTGGGCCGTGCTCGGCCTGTCCACGCTGGTCTACGGAATCGCGGTGGGCGGCCGGGCGGGGTACGACGACCCGGTGGTGCTCACCGTGCTCGCGGTGGCCGCCCTCTCCCTCACCGCGCTGGTCCTCACCGAGCGCCGCAGGGCGGTGCCGATGCTGGACGTCCGCATGATGGCCAACGCCCGCTACACGGCGGCGTTGTGCGTCGCTGCGGCCGCCCTGTTCGTGTTCGTCGGCGTGGTCTTCCTGGAGGTCCTCTTCCTGCAACGGGTGCGCGCCTTCGGCCCCTTGGACACCGGCATACGGCTGCTGCCCGCGATGCTCGCGTTCGTGGCGGCGACGGCCGTGGCGCAGCGCCTGGCGGGACGGGTCCGCGCGGGCCGGCTGCTGGCGGCGGGCTCGCTCGTCACCACCGCTGCCGCTCTGGTGCTGCTGGGTCAGCAGCCGGACGGTTCCTATGGGGTCACCGCGCTGGGGCTGGTGCTCGCCGGGCTGGGCAGCGGTCTGGTGGTCGCTCCGTCCACGGCGGCCGCCTTCGAAGTGGTCGAGGGCCCGCAGATGGGCGCGGCCTCCTCGGCCGTGACGGCCTTCCGCCAGGTCGGCTCGGTCCTGGCGACGGCGATCCTCGGCGCCGTCCTCGCCGTCCGCTTCCTCGGCACCCTTCCCGACCGCCTCGCCGCCCACCATCTGCCGGCGCCGGTCATCGACCAGGTCGTCTCGGTCGCCCGCAGCGGAGGCAGGTCCGCCGGCCGCTCGTCACCGCAGATCACGGGCGCGGTCGGGGACGCGTTCACGGCGGGCGTGCACAGCGCGCTGTGGGTGGTGGCGGGGGTGTCGTTCGGTGCGGCTGTTCTGGCCTGGGCGCTGCTGGCGCGAAGGTCCCCCCAGGGGGAGTGAGGGCCGCTCCCCGCGGAACGGACAAGTGCCCTTTCCCGCACCGCACGTGCTCTCTTCACGCACTGTGTGGGCCATCTCTCCCCGGAGTGAAAGCAGCAGGTCACAGCGGGCGTAAGGCTGCCCGGACCACCCCGGACGGCCCACCCGAGTGGCCGATCAGCCGTCCCGAACCTAGCGTCGTACTAAAATTTCCGGCTTGTTACGGAGCTGGACCCGGACAACCCCAGGCAGACCTGCGGGCCCGCCAGCGCCCCGGAGGCTTCCGGGATCGAGACGCGAGGACCGGATGGCAGCCATTGACGAGAGCAGCGCTCTCGGCCTGCTCGACGATGAGCTCAGCGCAGAGATCCACCAGCAGTTCGGTGACACCGCACGTTTCTCCGGAGGTCAGGCGGCCTCCCCGCGCACGCTCGTCGACATCTTCGACGCTTCCGTGCGGTCCTACCCGGACGAGCTCGCCCTGGACGACGGCACCACCCGTCTCAGCTACCGGGCGCTGGCCGCCGAGGTGGAGCAGCTGCGCCGGCGCCTCGCGGCGGCCGGGGTCGGGCTCGGGGACCGCGTGGGTGTGCGGGTCCCCTCCGGCACCAATGACCTGTACGTCGCGATCCTCGCCGTTCTCGCCGCCGGTGCCGCCTATGTCCCCGTGGACGCCGAGGACCCGGACGAGCGGGCCGAGTTGGTGTTCGGGGAGGCGGAGGTCCGGGCGGTCGTCGGCGCCGGGCACGAGCTGACCGTCACCGGACGCAGCGACGTCCCCGCCGCCCGGCCCGGTGCCGAGCACGACGCGTGGATCATCTTCACGTCCGGTTCCACCGGGAAGCCCAAGGGTGTCGCGGTCAGCCACCGCAGCGCCGCCGCGTTCGTGGACGCCGAGGCCGCGCTGTTCCTCACCGACGACCCCATCGGTCCTGGTGACAGGGTCATGGCGGGTCTGTCGGTCGCCTTCGACGCGTCCTGCGAGGAGATGTGGCTGGCCTGGCGCTACGGCGCCTGTCTGGTGCCGGTGCCGCGTTCGCAGGTCCGCAGCGGCGCCGACCTGGGGCCCTGGCTGGTCGAGCAGGAGATCACCGTGGTGTCCACGGTCCCGACCCTCGCCGCGCTGTGGGAGCCCGAGACCCTCAACGACGTCCGCCTGCTGATCTTCGGCGGCGAGGCCTGCCCGCCCGAGCTGGTGCAGCGGCTGGTGACGGAGGGGCGCGAGGTCTGGAACACCTACGGTCCGACCGAGGCCACCGTGGTCGCCTGTGCCTCGCTGATGTCCGGCGAGGAGCCGATCCGTATCGGGCTGCCGCTCGACGGCTGGGAGCTTGCCGTCGTCGACGAGACCGGGGAGCCCGTCCCGATGGGCGGCAGCGGTCAGCTGGTGATCGGCGGGGTCGGGCTCGCACGCTATCTCGACGCCGAGAAGGACGCGGAGAAGTACGCGCCGCTGGAGTCCCTCGGCTGGGAGCGGGCCTACCGCAGCGGTGACCTGGTCAAGGCCGAGCCGGAGGGGCTGGTCTTCCTCGGGCGGGCCGACGAGCAGATCAAGCTCGGCGGACGCCGGATCGAGCTGGGCGAGGTGGACGCCGCGCTGCAGGCGCTGCCCGGAGTCGCGGGTGCGGCCGCCGCGGTGCGTACCGCACGCAGCGGCAACCAGCTCCTCGTCGGCTATGTCGTCATCCAGGAGGGCTGGGACCAGGCCGCCGCCGTCGAGAAGCTGCGGGCCGAGCTGCCCGCCGCGCTCGTGCCGCTGCTCGCACCGGTCACGGACCTGCCCACCCGCACGTCCGGCAAGGTCGACCGCAACGCGCTGCCCTGGCCCCTGGAGGGCCTGGAGACCGGCGGTCCGGCCGAGCAGCTCTACGGCACCGAGGCGTGGCTGGCCGAGCAGTGGACGGAGGTCCTCGGCATCCCGGTCACCAGCGCCCGCGACGACTTCTTCGCGATCGGCGGCAACAGTCTGGCCGCCGCCCAGCTGACGACGAAGCTGCGCACCCGCTACCCGAGCGCCGCCGTCCTCGACATCTACCAGCAGCCCACCCTGCGCAAGCTGGCCCGGCACCTGGAGAAGTCGGCGCAGGACGACGCCGGCCGGCGCACGATCGCCCCGGTGCCGACCCGTGCCAAGGTGATCCAGCTGCTGCTCCTGGTGCCGCTGTTCACGCTGCTCGGCCTGCGCTGGACGGTGGCCCTGGTGGCGGCCGGGAACCTGCTGCCCGGCTACTCCTGGCTGCCGACCGCTCCCTGGTGGCTGGTCGCGGCCGGCGCGGTGCTGCTGTTCAGCCCGCCCGGCAGGCTCGCGATCGCCGCGGGCGGCGCGCGACTGCTGCTGCGGGGCGTCGAACCCGGCCGGTACGCGCGCGGCGGCAGCGTCCATCTGCGCCTGTGGACCGCCGAGCGGCTGGCCGAGTTCAGCGGGGCGACCTCGCTGACCGGCTCCTGGCTGGAGCGGTACGCGCGGGCGCTGGGCGCCAAGGTCGGCCAGGACGTCGACCTGCACTCGCTGCCGCCGGTCACCGGCCTGCTCAAGCTGGGCCGGGGCGCGGCCGTGGAGTCCGAGGTCGACCTGTCGGGCTGGTGGCTGGACGGCGACCGGCTGGAGATCGGCCAGGTCAAGGTGGGTGCGCACGCCACCGTCGGCACCCGCAGCATGCTCTTCCCGGGCGCCCGCGTCGGCAAGCGGGCCGAGGTGGCCCCCGGCTCGGCCGTCACCGGCCAGATCCCCACCGGCCAGCGCTGGGCCGGTGCGCCCGCGGTCAAGCTCGGCAAGGCCAAGCGGAACTGGCCCAAGGAGCGCCCGCAGCGCGGCACGTACTGGCGCGTGATGTACGGCCTGACCGGCCTCGTGCTGTCCGCGCTGCCGCTGCTGGCGGGCGCCGCCGCGTTCCTCGTCGCGTACGCGTTCATCGACGCGGACGCGCCCCTGCGCGGCGCCGCGCTCGCCCTGGTCCCCGCCACCCTGGCGTTCGGGCTGGCGTACGCCCTGCTGATCCTCGTCGCCGTACGGCTGCTGAGTCTGGGCCTGCGCGAGGGCACGCACCCCACGCACAGCCGGATCGGCTGGCAGGCCTGGACGGTCACGCAGCTGATGGACCGCTCCCGCGAGACCCTGTTCCCGCTGTACGCCGGGCTGGCCACGCCGGTCTGGCTGCGGCTGCTCGGAATGAAGATCGGGCGCGGCGCCGAGGTGTCCACCGTGCTGGCCCTGCCCAGCCTCACGACCGTCGGTGAGGGCGCGTTCCTGGCCGACGACACGCTGACCGCGCCGTACGAGCTCGGTGGCGGCTGGATGCGGATCGGGCGCGCGGAGATCGGGCGGCGGGCCTTCCTCGGGAACTCCGGGATGACCGCACCGGGCCGGAGCGTGCCGGACGGCGGACTGGTGGGCGTGCTGTCCGCGACGCCGAAGAAGGCGAAGAAGGGCAGCTCCTATCTGGGGCTGCCGCCGGTGAAGCTGCCGCGGAACGCCGAGACGGGCGACCAGAGCCGGACCTATGACCCGCCGGCCCGGCTGCTGTGGGCGCGCGGTCTGGTGGAGCTGTGCCGGATCGTGCCGGTGTTCTGCTCGGCCGGCCTGGCCGTGCTGACGGTGGCTGCGCTGTGCCTGCTCGGGCCCTGGGCTCCCCTGCTGTCCGGGCTGGTGCTGCTCACCACGGGTGCCGCGGCCGCGGTCGTGTCGTTCGTCGCCAAGTGGCTGCTCGTCGGGCGGCACCGCGCCGGTGAGCACCCCCTGTGGAGCGGCTTCGTGTGGCGCAACGAGCTCGCGGACACCTTCGTCGAGGTCGTGGCCGTGCCCTGGCTGGCCGGTTCGGTGCCCGGGACCCCGCTGATGACCGCGTGGCTGCGCGGCCTGGGCGCCAAGATCGGCAAGGGCGTGTGGGTGGAGAGCTACTGGCTGCCCGAGACCGACCTGGTGACCCTGGAGGACGCGGCGACCGTGAACCGTGGCTGCGTGCTGCAGACGCACCTCTTCCACGACCGGATCTTGCGGACGGATACTGTTGTACTCCGTGAGGGCGCCACGCTGGGCCCTGGCGGGATCGTGCTGCCCGGCAGCACGATCGGGGCCCGCACCACCCTGGGTCCCGCGTCGCTCGTCATGGCCGCGGAGTCCGTCCCGGACGACACCCGCTGGCTCGGCAACCCGATCGAGGCATGGCGTCCCTGAGCGCGGGCCACTCGGAGTCGGTGAGCGGTGTACCGGCGGATCGGAGTGGCACGACGGCGCAGGGAGCAGAAGCGGCAGTGGCAGTTCAGCAGACGGCGGGTTCGGACCCGTACTTCCCCGAGCACGGTGACGCGCGTTACCGCGTGCACCGGTACGAGCTCACGCTGGACTACCGCCCGGGTCCGAACCGCCTGGCGGGCGCGGCCCGGATCAACGCCATCGCGGGCCGCTCGCCGCTGACCGAATTCACCCTCAACCTCTCCGACTTCAAGATCGGCCGGGTCCGGGTCGACGGCCGCCAGCCGCACTACACGCATCGCGGCGGCCGCCTGCGCATCCGCCCCGCCAAGCCGGTCCGGGCCGGTGCCGCGTTCACCGTCGAGGTGCACTGGTCGGGCAACCCCAAGCCGGTCCCCAGCCCCTGGGGCGGGCTCGGCTGGGAGGAGCTGGAGGACGGGGCGCTGGTGGCGAGCCAGCCGATCGGGGCGCCGTCCTGGTACCCGTGCAACGACCGGCCCGCCGACAAGGCCGCGTACCAGATCTCGATCACCACGCCGTCCGCGTACGCGGTGGTGGCGGGCGGGCGGCTGCTGACCCGCACCACGAAGGCGTCCACGACGACCTGGGTGTACGAGCAGTCCGCGCCCACGTCGAGCTATCTGGTGGGACTCGCGATCGGCAAGTACCAGACGGTGCTCCTGGGCGACCCGGGGCCGGGCGGAGTGCCGCAGCACGGGCACATCCCGGCGCATCTGCTGCCGGAGTTCTCACGGGACTTCGCGCGGCAGCCGCAGATGATGGACCTGTTCCAGGAGCTGTTCGGGCCGTACCCCTTCGGCGAGTACGCGGTCGTCGTGACCGACGAGGAACTCGATGTCCCCGTCGAGGCACAGGGGTTGTCGCTGTTCGGCGCCAACCACGTGGACGGGGCGCGGGGTTCGGAGCGGCTGGTCGCGCACGAGCTGGCGCACCAGTGGTTCGGCAACAGCGTCTCCATCGCCGACTGGCGGCACATATGGCTGAACGAGGGCTTCGCCAAGTACGCCGAGTGGCTGTGGTCGGAGCGCTCGGGCGGGCGCAGCGCCCAGCAACTCGCCGCCGCCGCACACCGGTTGCTGTCCTCGCAGCCGCAGGATCTCCGGCTGGCCGACCCGGGCCGCAAGTCGATGTTCGACGACCGGCTCTACGAGCGCGGCGGCCTGACCGTGCACGCGGTGCGCTGCGCGATGGGCGACGACGCCTTCTTCCGGATGCTGCGCGGCTGGGCGGGGCTGCACCGCGGCGGGGCGGTGACGACCACTACGTTCACCGCCCATGTCGGCCGGTACGCGGACGAGCCGCTGGACGACCTGTTCGAGGCCTGGGTGTACGGCACGGCGCTGCCGCCCCTGCCCGCGCAGATCCCGGCGCGTCCGGCGCACCCGCCCACCAACGCCGAGTCGGCGTAGGCGGGCGGGCCACCGGAGTCGCAGGTTCTCAGGTCGCCGGCACCTTCAGCTTGTCCCAGCTGACCTTGCCCGGGATGCCGTCCGCGTCCCTGCCCTTGAAGCCCAGTTTGCGCTGCCAGGCCCGGTAGGACTCGCGGTCGGCGTCGGTCCACTCGGGGCTCGGCCCCTCCTCGTAGTGGCCGCAGCCCTCGGCGACCAGGCGCCTGCCCATGGCCGTGATGAGCGCGGACTTCTGTCCGTCGTGGAAGAAGCCGGCGCCCGGGAACGGCGCGTACGACGGCTTCGAGGGAGTGGGCTTCGGGTCCGGGTCGGGCGCCGGGGACCGGCCGGCCAGCCGATCGGCGATCCGCTTGCGCATCCCGTCCATGGTGAACCCGCGCGGGTCCTGCTTGCCCGGCTGCCACTCCTTGTG
This sequence comes from Streptomyces sp. NPDC001137, assembly GCF_040298885.1. Lineage (NCBI taxonomy): Bacteria > Bacillati > Actinomycetota > Actinomycetes > Kitasatosporales > Streptomycetaceae > Streptomyces > Streptomyces sp. NPDC001137. Next base: position 152,154 of record NZ_JBEPBA010000004.1, on the reverse strand, counting down.
CCCGATGACCGAGGCCGCGCTCCAGCCGTGGTGGCGGCAGATCGCGGCGGACACCTTCTCGATGGCCTCCTTCTGCGCCTCGGGCCAGGGGTCCCTGCCGTCGCCGAGGTTGATGCACTCGAAGCCGTAGAAGTGCCGGTTGCCGTCGGTGTCGGCCTCGTTGTCGTGCGGCAGCTTCGACTCGTTGACGACGGCGCGCAGTACGTCGCTGTCGCCCAACCCGGCATGATTCGCACGGCCGTTGCCGACGAGGTGGATCTCGCCCTTCTTGTCGATGACACCGTGACAGAGGGGGCCGGGCAGGCCCGAGTAGCCGTTGTAGCAGATGTTCACGGAGGCCTCGGTCCCCGAGGTGACGGTGTGGTGGATCATCACGCCGTTCACCGGGCCCCAAGGGCCCTTCGTATTGCGGTTGTGGGTACGCCAGTTGCGCACCTCGTGGACCGTCAGGCCCTCCGCACGCAGGATCTCCAGCAGCTTGGATGCGCTCAGGGGTGTGGCCATCACTCGTCTCCGTCCACGGCTGCCTCCGCTTCCGCTGTGGTCTGCGACCTCCCGTGCGAGGGGTCCTCGGCGGCCAGCTCCTCACGCCGTGCCCGTTCCTCCGCCGCGAGCGTCGCCTCGTCCGCGGCCGGGATGCTGCTGGCCAGCGGTCCGAACGCCAGCCGCAGGTCGACGGCGCTCTCCTCGCCCTTGACCAGGGCCAGCGGCGCGAAGTGGCGGGTGATGCCGACGGGACGCCGGAGCAGCGGGCGGCGCGCCGGGTCGGCCGGCCATTCGACGCCGCCGGTGGCGGTGCGGGCCGGGATCAGCCAGTGGTCGCCGGTGCGATAGCTGCCGCCCTCGGCGAAGTACACCTCGACGCCGTCCTCCAGGGGCAGCCACTCCCCCTCCGCGACGGGCACGGCTCCGCCCTTCAGCGCCGCCGTGCGGCCCTTGCGCCTGGGGCCCTCGCGGTGGTCCCAGCGGCGCAGGAAGGGGTTGAGCCCGGGCAGCCGACCGACACCCGGTTCGGGCTCGGCGGAAAGCCGCACCCGACGCCCGGGCAGGTCCAGCTCCTCGACCCGCAGCAGGGGCAGGGCCTCCAGCCGGGAGGAGTACGCCGTGTCGGTGAACTCGACGTGGTCGCCGACGTCCAGGTCCAGTTTGTCGTCGTAGCCCAGGGACGCCAACTGCACCCACGTACCGTCGAGTTCGTCGACCGGGAAGACCACGGACCCGTTCTCCCGAGACCACTTGAAGGTGGCGTCCTTCGCCCCGCCGCCCGCGTGCACCTCGACCCGGTAGAGCTGGTTCTCCGCTCCGCGGTAGCGGGCGTCGGGCCCGACCAGGCAGGGGTCCTCGTCGGCGTGGTCGGGCCGCCGGCTGCGGGCGGCCAGGCGGCCACTCGACAGCGACTGGCGCTTCGCCCACTTCTCGAAGGCCGCACGCACCACCTCCTTCGACGGGTCGGCGTCCTCGATCGCCAGTTCGGCGAGGGACAGCGGCAGCACCTGCCAGACCACCTTCACCCGGGCCGCGGTGTCCGGCATCGCGGCCCCCAGGGCGACCTCCCGCAGAGCGGGGTCCTCGGCCGCGTTCACCGAGCGCTCCCAGACGTTCAGGTAGACCACGAATGGCGACTGCGCGGGCGAGGGCAGCCGGTCGCCGGGCTTCTCCGGGTCGCGGAAGGCATCGGGCTGGTCCCAGTACGTCCAGTACGAGGGCGGGGTCGCCGGGTCCTGCTCGTCCGCCTCCTCGTCGGGTACGGGCACTCCGGGTGCGGGCCGGTCGGCGTCGAGCAGGATGCCGTCGACGTAGTAGCGGCCGCCGTGGATGTACAGCGTGTCGATGTCGTGCTTGCCGCCCACGTACTCGATGCGGAAGCCCGCCGCGTCGCGGGGCCCGCCGTAGCGGCCGATCAGGTCGGCGGCGAGGGTGCGGGCCTGGTGGAGCTGGATCGCGGTCTGCTCGTTGGTGTCGGCGTCGAGCTGGACGCGGCCCTGCTGGGCGACGACCGCGGAGTAGTGCCGCTCCGGCCGGAAGGTGAGACGGGAGAGATCAGCGTGCATGAAGGGGGTCCCCCTGGTTCAGGATTCTGCGGGTGGGTCGTACGGCGGCACTGCTCACGTCACGAAGAAGATCCCGGCGTCCGTGCCGGCCGGCGTGTACTCCGCGAGCCGAGCCCGCAGACCGTCCTCGCGCTGCGGCCGGTACAGGTCGTGGAAGGCGCCCATCTCGGCGCCGTCGTCCGCGCCCCGCCGGATCTCCTCGGGGCACCGGTCGGCCAACTGCCCGTACCAGGGCGTCCCGTAGCGAACGGCGGTGAACAACGGCCGTACGTCGGTGCAGCGATGGCGGCGCGGGGTGCGCGAGCCGGCGGGGACGGCCGAGTACCGCAGGCACCCGATGCCGCGCCGGGCCACGTGCAGTTTCCCGGTGAAGACCGAGTTCTCGGCGATCTCCACCGCGTGGGTGTGGACTTCGCCGATGACGGTCGTGCGGTGCACGTGGAGCACGGCGTGGGCGTGACGGCAGTCCGGGGCGGACAGGGCCTCGCGGTCATGCCCGGTGGCGTCCAGGATGCTGTCGCGGAGGTGGATGTCGAGCGGGTCCTCGCTCACCTCGTCGCCGATGACCTCGATGGTGCCGAGGATGCTGTGCTCGATCTGCAGGCAGGCGGTGGTGCGGTCCAGGACGATGCTGGGCTCCTCGGGCGAGTGCGGCTCGCACTCGGGCTCCAGGGACCAGCCGGGGACGAGGGTGCTGTGCCGTAGGACGACGGCACCCATCGGGCCGGTGACGTTGATGCCGCGCCCGGCGACCAGCAGCCCGTCGAGGACGATCCGCGGCCGCTCGTGCGGCGCGCAGTCCTCCTGCACGGCACGGATGTTGAGGGCGTCGGGCCGGTTGCTGTACCAGTCCAGCAGCCGGATCACCGGCCGGGTGCCCTCCGCCGCGCGCAGCTCCAGCCGGTCGCCGGGGTCGAGGTCGAAGTCCAGCTGCTCCTGGTGGGCGCCGCTGTGCGTGATCTCGATGATGCCGTCGGGGCCGGTGCCGCCTGCCCGGCGGTCGTGCTGCCAGGCCCGGTAGGCGTCCATGATCTGGTGGTACGGCTGCCCCGGACCGACCCGGTAGAAGCTCGCGTCCGGCCGGTCCACCCGGTCGGGCCGCTCGTACTCGCCGCCGCCCATGTCGGCGCCGTACCCGTGGTGGTAGTCCACCCACACGCCCTGCCGCGGCGCCGACCGCGACCCGAACGCGATCCGCCCGAGCTCCGGGTCGACGGCGATCTGCCCCCGCTTCGGCCGGTAGCGCCAGTCGGACAGGTCCGCGACCACGATGTCGGACGGCGGTACGGGCTTGTCCTCGCCGTCGCGCCGGATCACGAAGCTCTTGCCGGGGCCGTAGTAGTCCAGCAGCCGGTCGTGGAGCAGACGGCGGGTGATGAACGCGGGGACGTTGTCGGCGGTGGCGATGTGCGTGGGCGACGGCTCCGGGACCGGCTTGGTGACCAGGGGGCTGTCGTTGCCGAGGATCGAGAAGGTGTACAGGTTGCGGGCGCGGTCGACGCAGTACGCCGGGGAGGAGGTCAGCGAGTACGCCTTCAGCCGCCAGACGAAGAGGGCGACTCCGGCCGGGCTCCAACCGCCTTGACTGCGCGAGGAGTTGGCGCGGCGGACGTCGACCGTGCGGGCCGTGGTGTCGAAGGGGCCGCCCTGGAGGGCGAGCGCCGAGCCGTCCCGGAGGTCGAGGAGGCGGCCCCTGCCGGTGTCCCGGTACAGCTTCACCGACTGGTTGTGGGCGACGAGCCGCGACAGCTCGACGGCGCGGGCGGGATAGCGGGCGACCTGCTCGGAGATCTCCTCCAGCAGGTGCAGCGTGCCCTTGCGGCGCCGGTTGGCCACCGTGGCCGCCACGTCCGCGCGCGGCGCGATGGCCTCGGCGAGCGCGGCACGCCCGCCCTCGTGCAGGCCCGTGGTGAGCACGCGCTCGTAGCCCGGCAGGGTGCGGTAGCCGACGAGATCGCCGAGGTAGGGCAGCACCCAGGGCGCCGCCGTCTCCACGAACAGGTCCTCGTAGCCCTGCTCCACGCCGTCGCGGACCCGGTCGAGCTGCTCGGCGATCACCGCGAGCAGCGCGCGCAGCGGCTCGCCCTCCTCGGCGTCGCGCAGGAGGTGCCATCGGGGCAGCAGGGCGGCGAGGCCGTCCGGCTCGCGGGACGTCACCGGGACTGCCGTGTCGAACTGGACGTCCGCCTGGTTCGCGGCCATCACTTGACCTCCGTGAGGATGAGGGTGTCCGCGGCCCGCGGGGAGAGCAGGGCCAGCTGGGCCGGGCGGATGCCGCGGAAGACGTACACCGACCGCCCCTTCTTCAGGCGCCTGGTGTCGGTGATGTCGGGGTTGAGGCGCAGGAGTTCGGCGAGCGGGACGCCGTAGCGTGCGCAGACGGACGACAGGGTCTCGCCCTGCGCGTCGCGGACGGTGTGGATCTTCTCGTCGTACGCCGCCGGGTGCGCGGGCACGCTGGAGCGGGGCTCGCCGGGGTCGGTGAGCAGCGCGGCGACCTCCGCGGGGGTCGCGGAGGCAGGGACACCGGTGAAGACGTCGACGTCCACGTAGTCGACGCCGGGCACGGTGTGGGCGGTGGCGAGGAGGTCGGAGAGCCGGGCGGGCTGCCCCAACTCCCGTCCCTCGTAGCCGAGTCGGCGCAGCAGTGCCGCCCGCAGCCGGGGCTCGACCCACTCCCACGCGTAGTCCGGGGCCACCTTCACCTTGGCCGCGACGAGCAGCAGGACCAGTTCGCGCACGTCCACGCGCACGGTCAGGTTGCCGTCGCCGTACTCGGTGAGCGCCCCGCGCAGGGCGCGCAGGGTGTCGGAGTCGCCGTCGAGCGGCACATCATCGGTACCCGCGACGGTCACGTGCAGCACGCGCCCCCGCCCGTCGAAGAGCTCGCGCGCGGCGGCCCGGCCGATGCCGGCGCGGGAGCGGGCGAAGTCCTCGTAGTCGGCCGGCGAGACGAGCCGGTCCAGGGCAGAGACGGCGAGGGGGATGGTACGGCGGGTCAGGCCGGGACCGTCGGCGTCGGCGCCGCCCGTCGCCGGGCGGGGGTTGGTGACCGCGGTGACGCCGAGCGGGCGGGTGAGCGGCTGTGTGATGCGGTTCGCCGGGACGTTGGCCGCCCTGCCGGTGCCGAAGCGGTAGCGGGCGTGGACGTTCTCGTGGCCGCTGGGCAGTCGCGCGCCGTGGATGCCGTCGCCGAAGGTGACCGTCGTACGGCCGTCGGAGGCGGTGCCGGTGATGTAGACGCGCTCGCGCGGTCCGCGTCCGGCGAGGCTGTCGACCTCGTGCCAGAGCACCCCGTCCACCCGGATCTCCAGCACCGGTGTGGCGCCGAGGGGGTTGTCGTCGGCGAGCCAGGTCAGCGGGGACTGCCAGAGCGCGAACGTCTGGCCCACGCGGTCCGAGTCACCGCTGCCGATGGCCTCCTCCCGGCTCTCACCGTGGGTGGCCTCGACGACGTTGCCGAGGATGCGGACGGTCTCGCGGCGGTAGCGGTGGGCGAGATCCGTGGTCAGGGTCAGCCGGGTGTGGACGCGGTCGCCGGGCAGCTGCGGGTCCACGGCGGCATCGGCGGCGGCGATCGTGACGACCTCGTCGGCGCTCACCCCGGTGGTCCCGGGGATGTCGCCGCGCTCACCGGTGACGACGAGCAGCCGCCCGGGACGCAGTCCGTCGTACAGCTCGGCGAGTTCGATCTCGTTGCCGTGCACGTCCTCGCCGAGCGGCTCGTCCGCGAGCCGCAGCGGCTCGCCCCCGGCATACACGGTGGTGTCGCGGATGTGCGAGAGCAGCACGTCGAACTCGTCCAGCCACGGGTCCGCGAGGGTGAGTTCGGTGCCGCGTCCGGTGATGCCGTAGTTGGAGTAGGCCGCCGTACGCGCCGCCACGACCTGCGTGGTGACGAACGCCAGCTTCGGGTCGCCCGGTATGCCGTCCTGGGCACCCTTCGCGGGCCGCTGGATCGCAACCCAACTCCCGACCGTGATGCTCGTGTGCACGCTGTCGAGCTGCAGCACACGCCGGTTGACCGGCGCCGGCTTGCTGGCGATCACGATCTCGACGTTCGGCTCGGTGCTGCCCACGGTGTAGCGCAGGCTCACCTCGTACTCGCCGTGGGTGAACTGCATCGGGACGCCGGGCCGCAGGGGCACGTCCTGCGCCGTCCCGTTGCTGACACCGACGTGCACCAGACCGTCGTCGCCCGGCCGCGACACGGTCAGGGTCCGCTCGGGCAGCCCGTCGCGGAGGTGGACGTTGACGGCGGGCTCCTGCCCGGAGCCGCTGGAGAGGTCGACATGCCCGGGACCGAGCCCGAAGTTCACCTGCTGGGCAAGCGGCAGCGTCACGGCCCGCTGATCGGAACTGTTCCCCTCGACATACTGGAACTCCGCCCGGACCGGCACCTTGCCCGCGGTGTCGTACACGACCCGCATCCCGGTCAGCACGGCCCCCGTCAGCGGCCAGTCCGCACTTCGGATGACCCGCCCCTTGTCGTCCTGGATGGGCTTGAGCGGCGCGGTGGAGCCGAAGGGGGCGGCGGTGACGCGCATGGCGAGCAGGGCGCGCAGAAGCTGAGTCGTACTGGCGGAGGCAGTCCGCCGCCACGCCGGGTACAGACTGCCGAGGGAGGGATTGAGGGCGCGGAGGAGCCGGGCGGCGTCCGTGCCGGGAAGCTGGGCGCCGGGTCCGGCCGGCGAGGCGGGAGACTGGGCGCGCAGGGCGGGAAGGACAGCTGCCAGTGCATGGAACGCAGCAGTGCGCGGATCGCTTTTGAGGGGCGCGGGGAACTGCGCGATCAGCCCCGACGGCGCCGCAGACACCAACCCACCTGCCGAGGCACTCTCACTCGTGCTCTGCGCAGGCGCCAACTCCAGCGCCCGCCCGGCCAGTTCGGCCAGAACAGCCTGCAGCTGCTCGAACCACGCAGCCACGTCCTCCCACGGCTCAGCAAGCACCTGAGCCTCCCCGAGCCGGGCGACGGGCTCCGCGAGCACGGCAGCAAGGCTCTCCGGCGTCTTCACCCCGTCCAAAGCCACCCGCAGCGGCGCAAGAACCTGCTCCTCGAAGTCCTCGATCATGCGGCTGACAGGCCGCGGATTCGGCACCTCCGGGGTAGGCGGCTCATCCCCCGGCTCCCCCGGAGCGGCAGGCTCGGCAACCCACCGCCGCACCTCGTCGACAAGCTCCTTCAACGTAGGCGGCGCAGACCTCGGCAACGAGACAGCCGTGACGTCCTCGTCACGGTCGATCCGCACACCGGCGACAGGGAGCAACTTCCGCTCCCCACCGGCCTGCTCACCGAACACGAACAGCAACTGGTCGCCGACCTGCAAGGAGTTCGAGGTCCCCTCGACAAACAGCTCCGAGCGCCGCTCGAGATCGTCGGGCGTCACCAGGGACGGCCGACGCCTGCGCACCTTCAGCTCGTTGAAGTCCCAGCGAGCGCTGAGATCCCGGCTGGTCTCGAAGGTCAACGACTCCTCGTCCGCGGACGCGGGCACGCTGTGGGCACGCGCCCCGCGCGGAATCACCACGGGCAGCGTCTCCGCGCGCGGATCACGCTCAAGGGTGTACGCGAGATGGGTCGCGGCGGCGACACCGGGCCGCGGCCGGTGTCCGACCAGCCGCCCGAGCAGCACCAGCGAGCGGTGCTCGTTCGCCGTACGGACATACGCCTCGTCGGCGATCCTCTCCGAGTGGAAGGTCAGCAGGTCACCGAGGACGGCGGCGGCGTCGAGAAGCCCGATCGCCGGGTCGTCCGGGGTGCGGACCGTGAGGCCTTTCAGGGCCGGGTACGCCGGTGAGGCGAGCCGGTCGAGGAGGGCGGCCAGGAACGAGCCGTACTCGCCGACGCGGTAGTCGAGGGCGGTGCGCCCGGGCGGGTTGTGCGGCGGGGCGGGCGCGAGGCGCTCGTCGTGGCCGCCGCAGCCGCAGGTGCACTCATCGGTGGCGGTCATCGGGCCGCACCTCCCAGGGATATCGCCAGCAGGCCGTTCTCCGGCCGGTCGGGGTCGTTGTCGCAGGTGGCGATCTCCAGCGGGCCGAGCCGCAGCACGCCGTCCTCCCTCTCTCCTCGGTCCTGTTCGAACAGCCGCCGCAGCCGGGTGACCTGGACGCTCTCCACTCCCGGTACGGCCGCCGCGGCGGCGACCAGACGGCTGAGCCGTACGGGTTCGCCGAAGGTCAGCGCGTCCGGGTGGAAGAACCCGAGCCGCCCGTCGGCGAGGCGGCCGCTGCCGAGCACGCGGTACAGCTCGGCGAGGATCTGCCCGTGCTGGTGGCCGGGCCTGGCGCACACGGTCAGCGCGATGTCGAGCGGTACCAGGCGGGCGGGGCCGACCACGAGGTCGTGGCCGATGCGCCGGTACGCCTCCAGGGACTGCTCGACGTGCGCGAGCAGCTCGGCCGAGGGGGCGGCGCTGCCGTGGGCGTCGATCGCGATGTGGGCCTCCTGGACGCTGCCGGTCCAGCGGAGCTCGGCGGCCGCGCGCTGCACACCGGGGAGCTGGGCGGCGAGGGCCGCGTAGTCCTCGGCGGTGACCGCGCGCAGCCGGGTGCGGCGCAGGTCGAGCGGGGCCAGCTGACGTGTCTGCTCGACGGGTTCGGGCTCGACGCCGCCGACGGCGGGCAGCGGGTTGCGGACCACGACGGCCGGCGGCTGTGCGCAGTCGCTTGGGACGACCAGGTGGTTGATGGCCTCGGCGCCGACGTTGCCCGCGATGCCGCCGCCGAGCCGGTAGTGCAGGGCGAGGCGGGCGCCCGGCTTCGGCCTCCCGCCGTGCCGCCCGTCGCCGAAGCGCAGGGCGAGGCGGCCGTCGTCCTCCAGCTCGCCGACGAAGTGACGGTCGCGGGGGCCGATGTGCAGCAGGTCGCGTCGCGGCAGCCAGGTCAGGTCGCCGTCCTCGACGCGTACGGCGGGCAGGGCGCGGCGCGGGTCCTGGGCGAGCGCGGCGGTCGCGGAGCCGCGCAGCACCGGCTCGTCGGGGTGCAGTCCGGCCGCGTGGGCCGGGCCCCAGCTGTGGGCGATCTCCCAGGCGATGTGCCCGTCGAGGACCGTGCCCGCCCGGGCCCGGGAGGCGAGGACCGCGACGCGGCGCAGCTTGGTGTCGAGCAACTCGTCGTTCCGATGCAGGAGTTCACGCAGGGCGCGGACCGGATGCGTACGGAGTTCGAACCGCTCGATGACCTTCAGGCCGTAGACGACGGTCAGTTCGTCGATCTCCTCCTCGGTGAGTCCGTCGCGGTCGCGGGCGCTGCGCCACAGCTCGACGAGCCGCTGCCGGACCGCTCCCGGGATCGCGGCGATCCGCGCGGCCTGTCCGGCGGCCACGGCCCGCGCGTCGGGGAAGACCACCGCCTGCACGACGGGCGTACGCCCGAGGACGGGCCGGAAGCGGGGCGCGATGCCCGGGTGGACGGACTGGGCGAGCAGGGTGCGCAGGGCGGCCGCCTGGGCGTACGCGGTGCCGGGCACCACCCGCTCGTGCCGCTGCCCGGCGCGCTCCAGCCCGATTCCGGCGCGTACGGTCGCCGCCTCGCCGACCACCTCGAACAGCTCGCGGACGTCGTCGGGTACGAGGGGCTGTGCGCTCTCCGTCTTGTCCGTGAGGGAGTTGATCAGCCGCGCCGGGGCGTTGCCCTCCTCGCGGTCGTGGCAGCCGAAGGCGGGCGGGGCGCAGGGGGCGACGACGGCCGGCTCGGGCGGCACGGTGGCCGTCTGCGGGAGGCCGGAGAGGGTGCGGCCGTGGTCGACGAGGACGACGTTGCCGCGGGCCAGGGTCACGTCCTCGACGGGCAGGCAGTCGCGGCCGCCGCGGGTGGTGAGGCAGAGCGGGAATTGGAGGGCGTCCTCGGCGGCCCAGGTGACCTCCAGGACCGGCTGGTCCTCGATGCGGTCGATGCCCGGGGTGACGGAGGTGAGGCGCACGGCCTGCCGGTGGCTCGGGTCCTGGTCGCCGGGGGTGCCGGTGCGCGGGCCCTTGACCTCCTCCAGGACCAGCAAGTCGCCGGGGCGGAGGGCCAGTCGGCGCTCCCGGCAGGTCTCGGGGTCGTCCCACTCGTCGCGCAGGGTGGCCGAGGTGGCCCCCTTCGGCAGGGTGCACACCTCGCCGCCCCAGGTCCACAGGCGGATGGCGTTGTGGGCGGCCTTCAGCTCCAGCGGGTCGGCGGCCACGACCGGTTCGAAGACCTCGACCGAACCGCGCTCGTCCAGGTCGCCGAGGTCGTTCTCGTCGATGACCGTGCCCGGTTCGGGCCGGTCGTGCGGGTCGAGGGTGCGTACGTCGACGGAGGCGAAACGGAAGGTGCCCGGCGCGAGGGTGGTGTCGCCGGCGGTCTGCACGGTGACGTACGCCCGTGCCGTGCAGCCGTCGTGCATCGCGTAGTCGATGAGCCGGACGTGCCGCCGTACGGAGACCCGGCGGCGCGCGGTGTCGAGGTAGGCCTCGGTGGCCACCGCGTCCTGCTGGTAGCTGATCTGGTCACCGGTGTACGCGAGCAGCTCGACGAGCGTGACGCCCAGGTCGGCGGGGTTGCGCTCGACCCAGTCGGGGGTGGTGAGCGCCAGCCGGTCCAGGAGCAGCTTGCGGATGGTGTCGTAGTCGCGGGCGGTGTAGTCGACGACCGGCGCGGCGGGGAAGCCATCCGGTTCCGGCTCCTCGTCCTTGCAGTCGAAGGGGGTCGGGCAGTCGGGCCGGAAGGAGAAGGAGGCGCGGTGGTAGCGCTGGTCGAAGCCCCGGAAGGGTTCCGTTCCCGGGCGGCCGTACGGGTCGGCCTCGACGAGCGCGAACACGTACCGCGAGGTGTCGCCGGTCCGGTCGAGGGTGACGTAGAGCCGGTCGTCGAGCTCAGGGTCCTCCTCGCGTTCGACGCTGACGTCGACGGCGGTGATGCCGGTGACGCGGCGGCCGCCGTCGATACGGACGTTCTCGGGGCCGAGGCCGTGCGGGGCCTTGCCGAGGAAGGTGACGGTGAGCAGCAGCCCGTCGTCACCGACCTCGACGGCGTCGACTCCGTTGAGCTGTGCGGCTCTCACCTTGGCGCGGCGGGAGGTGGTCGTGCCCGTGCTCATGCCGCCCTCCCTTCGAAGACGTCGTCGGTCCGGGCTCCGGTGGCCCGCAGGACGTACGACAGGTGGACGCGTACGGCGTTGTCGTCGCCGGCGATGTCCAGGGCGACGACGTCGATGAGGTCGCCGAGCCAGCGCTGGAGCGAGGCCTGTACGGAGAGTTCGAGGCTGCTGACCAGTTCGGGGCTGTTCGGCGCGAAGACGAGATCGAGGAGGCCGCAGCCGAAGTCGGGGCGCATGACACGCTCCCCGGGGCTGGTGAACAGCAGTTGCTCGATCAGGTCGTGGACGTGCGCGGCGTGGCCGGCGTGGCCTGTGCGGCCGCGGCGGTCGGGGTGGAAGGGGAACGCGATGTCGGTGCGCGGCTGTCGGCGTGTGGCGCGGCTCATCGGACGGTGACCTTTCGCTGTGCGGCCTGGACCACGGGCGGTCCCTGCGGCACCAGGGCCGCGCTGAAGCACTGGGCCGCGGAGGTGTCGAGCAGCACGGGCGCGCCGTCGACGGTGATCCCGCTGCCGCCGGCGGTCCAGCGGACCGACACACACGGCGAGGGCACCCCGGCGGCGGTGTGCGGGCAGCCGGTGACGACGTAGGTGTGCGCGCCGGTGGCGACGGCGGCGCCCCCGATGCGTACGCCGCCGGAAGGTGTGGTGGCGGCGGTGACCCGGCCGCCGTGCGGGCAGCCGATCACGGCGCTCGCGTCGAGCAGACTCCCGGACAACTTCTCTTCTCCCCCGTGTTGCTAGCGCTTCGACTGAACGGTCAACTGGCCCTGGTTGATGGTGACGTGGTCGCCCCGCAGCAGGATTTCGGCGCCCGCGCCGTTCGCGATGACGACGACGTCCTTGGTGATGCGGATGTAGGCACCGCCCTGGGCCTGCAGCAGAATCCCCTGCTCTGCACCGGCGGTGTCGTCCATGACGATCTTGTGCGCGCCCGGTGTCTGCACGACGACCGGTTTACTGGGCGAGTTCGCCCGCAGGGCGCGGCGCGCGTCGGGCGGCAGCTCCTCGGCGGTCCCGTACCAGCACCCGGTCCACACCGGGAAGCTGGGATCCCCCTGCTCGAACTCCACCCACACACCGGCCCCCGGCGGCGGCACCACGAACTGCCCGGCCTCGGGCCCGGTGAACGGCAGGCAGGGCAGCGCCCAGGTGGACGGCTCCTCACCGAGGACGTCCGGGACCTCGACGGTGATACGGCCGATGCGCAGCGGGTCGTTGTTGTCCACGACCCGGCCGCGGAACTTGCCGAGGTGGCGATGGTTGGGTGCCGCCATGCTGAACTGCTCCTGAGTGGTGAGGGGTTACGGCCGGACGCGGTCTTCGCGGGCTTCCAGGCCCTCCCTGGAGAGGGTGAAGTTCTGCTGGAAGGACCCCGGCCGCAGGTTGTGCGTGACGGACTTGACGTAGTAGTCGCCGTCGTACGCCCGTCCCGAGCCGCGCACGCCGACGAGCTGGCGGGGCTGCAGGATGTACCCGTGCCGGTTGACGTCGAGCGACCCGGACCCGGAGACGACGTCCGCCGACACGGCGGCCCGGGCGAGGAGTTCGGCCTCGGCCTGCTCGCGCTGCTGTTTGGCGGTGCCGGAGAGGGTCTTGCGCTTGAGGGCCGGGGTGGGGCGGCGGCCCAGGGGCGGACGCAGCGGACTGATCGGCGGCTGGGGAAGGAGCGTGGACACACGGGTCCCCGGATCCTGCCAACGGGCCTGCGGTTCCTCCCTTGCCGTCCCGTCGTAGGCGAAGGTCAGCTGATCGACGGTGGTGTTGGCGTCCATGTTGACGTTGAGGGCGTGCTGACGGATGCCGAGGCGGATTTCCGGTCCCCAACGGGCAGATGACTGGCCCGGGTTGGGCCCGGGCTCCAGATAGAAGGTGTAGCCGTTGGCGTGGGCGAGGTCGGTGACGTACTGGAGATCGGTACCGGTCTGGTAGTGCACCCGCAGGTCCTGATGGGGCGGCTGGGCGATCTTCTCGGCGTAGACGTCGGGCCGTATGCCGTAGTCCGAGTACCGGCGAAGGATGTTCAGCACCCGCTCGGAGGGCGGAAGGTTGGGATACCGGGCGGTGCGCTCCTCCAGGTCCATCAGCAGCGTGAGGTCCTCGCCGGTGACGGTGAGGGTGGAGTGCCCCGGCTGATTGCTCGCACCGACCTCCTGACGCACGACGAGCCCGTCGAAGAGCACGTCGGTGGTGCCGCGGACGCTGACGGTGACGATGATCCGCGTCTTCGGATCGAAGAACCCCTCGGGCAGCAGCCGCTGGTTGATGATCCCCGTCTTGGTGAGGTCGAAGGCGAGCTGGAACCCGCTTCTCTCCCCCGCCGTGGCCGTGATCTGGGCGGACAGCAGCGCCTCGGTCACCTCGGCCGGCACGGGCTTCACCAGCTTCGGCCCCATGAGGAGCGTGATGTGGACGGGGCCGTGCAGCACGGGCTGTTCAGACACGCCGACGTCCTCCGGGCTCGGGAATCTCGACGACCCGCCCGGCCTCGTCGGTCAACTCCCGTGGGTCGAGGACGGGGTTGGCGTCGGCGATCCGCCACCACTGGCCCGGGTCGCCGAAGTACCGCTGGGCGAGGAGGTCGGGTCGCTCCCCTGCCCCGACGACATGCTCGTGGGTCTCCTGGGTGTCGAGCGGGGGCAGCAACCGGCGTTTGGTGTAACGGACTTCGGTGCCGTCCTGCTGGACGTGAATGCCGATCTCGGCGTCGTGGTAGCGGCTGGTGCGCGGGTACGGGTGAGCGCCCGGTATCGCGCTCAGAGCGCTCTCGTAGGACTCGATGTCAGCCATGAGGTTGGGCTCAGCCCCTTCCACTCAGTACGTCGGCACCGGGCAGCCCGAGGGCCCCGAGACTCCCGCCGCGCGCGGCCGCGGCGAGCCGCTCCTTCTGCGCGAGATGGGCCATGTAGAGATCGGCGCCGCGGTGCCCGGCGGGCAGATCGCTGACGGTGAGGATCTTCATCCCGATGCTCAGGGAGGCCCGGATCGGATTGAGATTCACGTCGAAGGCGGACTCGTTGACGGAGAGCTCGGTGAGCCGCACGGGCATGACCCGCTTGCTCCCCCACGTGAAGAGCGTCAACGGCATCTCGATCGGGCTGATCTCGATGGTCCCGTTCTGTGCGAGCCGGCCGGCGGCGCGCAGCTGGGCGGTGGTCGGCTGCACGAGCATCTCGAGGGTGGCGAGCTGCGGATGAATCCCGTCGGGCGCCGCGATCTCCAGCTGGTCGGTGGCGTCGATCTCGGCGGTGAACTTCCAGGTCTCCTCGGCGGGCCCCTTGAGCCGAAGCGCCTCGTTCCGGTCCCCGCTGCCCTTGCCGCCACTGCCGCCGTCACCACTGTCGCCGGCGGACTGGGGGGCGATGCTGCGCTCCAGGGTGTCGGGGTTGAACTGGAGAACGATGATGCGTTGGGGCGTGCCGGTGTCGGGGTTGACGACGACTATTCCGGAGCGGATGGGTTTGGGGATGTCTGCGTAGCGGGTCATGTTTCCTCTCTCCGGGTTCAGTCCTGCAGCTGTGTGGTCGACACCGAGCAGTCGTCGCACCAGAAGCCGAAGAGCGTGCCGCCGAAGCCCATCGGTCCGAAGAGGGTGGGCCCACTGTCCACGGCGGCCAGGAAGGGCATGAACTTCCCGCACTCGGGGCAGATGGGATGCAATTCCGGCGAGGGCCACCGAGGCAGTCCGCCGATCTGATGACGGGAGCTTCCGGTGATGGCAGGCAGACTGACACCCGTCTGGTTCGGATGAAGCTCAAGGACCATGGACCGTTCGCCAGGAACCGCGTGTGAGATCTCGGCGGAAGGTCCCTGCGGCTGGAAGTAGGCATGCGTCCCCTGCGGCGTGCACCGCACGGTCAGAACATCGACTTCGTCGCAGTCGCAGGAGAACCAGAAGAACGAGGGGTCAATTCTCAACCGGTGCGGCAGAGCCTGTGCGGAGAGAGTGAGCACCCGATCGGCCGGGGCACCGCACCGGGCGCACAGCGGGACATCGTGTACGTATCGCCCGCCCATGACGTGGGGGCTCTCGCCCTGATCGGCCACGAACCCCATGTACGCGGGACGCAGACCCGATTCCCCTCCGCTGTCGGGAAGTCGGCCCGCGAGCGGCATCAGCCACTCCCAGTCCTCCGGATCGTCGATGTCGTCACGTACCGAGGTGATCAGGTCAACTGCGTGGGGCGTTCGGACGAGGGCCAGTGCGTGCAGGTTGTCCAGATCCCGCGACTTCCTCCACCTGGTCATCAAGGCGTCGGCAACTTCGTCCCGGGCACCGGACAGGAGGCTGCGCCGGATGGTCGGACTCTCGATCCGGTCGGCGTAGGGCCGGAGCCGGTCGGGACGGTAGACGCCGATGGCAAAAATGACGGAGGTGAGAGGTGACTCCGGATCCGGGGACGCGAAGTAGTCGTCGACAAAGGCGTCGATGAGGTGTTCCGGAAGCCATGGCACAAGCCGTGCCGCCGCCTGTGCGACCGGTCCCGCGCCGCGCAGCCGCTCGGCCGCGCGCGTCTTCACGTCATGACCTGCCGGGGTCAGCTCCAGATACGAGGCGATGTACTGGGCGACTGCGAGGTCGTTCGTCTCCGTGAGAGTGTCTGCGGCCATGGCGACGCCCCGGTCGCCCTGCTGGGCGAAGAACGCCGTGACGCGCTCCGCTTTTTCGTCGACCGACAGGCCGGGGTCGAAGGCAATCTCCTCGACGTGTTCAGTCGGTGTCATTCCTTGCCTTCTTCCAGTAGTGCAGCAGCAGGTTGTCGATGCTGCGGGAGTAGCCGATTTCTTCACGGTCGGTCAGCCGTTTGTAATGCAGGATCATGCTATATACCTGACTCTTCACCAAGGTTTGCTTGGCGTGCCAACTGGTCAGGTAGAAGCGGAAGTCGTCCTCGGCGGCCGTGGTCAGATCCCTGGCATCCAGCACGATCTGCTCTGCGGTATTTCGTGACCCGTGGGTGCGTGAACCGCCGTCCGGATCAGCCTTCCGGTATTCGTGTTCCTTTCCGGTGACCATCAGCGCGAGTGCCTCGTTGTAGATCTTCTTGCTCTTCGGCCCTCTGCCGATGTTCCCCTGCGGGCCGACCGTGATGAACTCTTCCTTCTGGAGAAGGTCGGTGATTTCCCGTTCGTCGAGCTTCCTGTTCTGTCTGGCCTCTTCCCTGGCAATCGCCCTGCGCTGTGCGGCATGGATCAGTGCAGCGCCCGAAGGTATGTGGTCCGGGGTGAGCTTGTCACCCGTTACGGCGCGCCTCTCCGCCTTGCGGAACGTCAGGCTCTCGCCCTTGGTCACGGGGCCGCCGCGACGTCTGCGCCGCTGCCCCCGCCCGGGCAGTGGACTGGCGAGAATGCTGTTCAACTCCGGGGAAAGCGAGTCCGGTTGACCGGAGGGCGACGTGGAGTCCGCCTCCGCCTCCGGTTGGGCGGACCGATTCGCCTGCCGTTCCCGCTCCCGGATGCGATCGGCCTCGGCCTCCTCCAGTGCACGGGCGTTCGTTCGCTGCCTGGTGACCTCCGGTGGTTCGGTCCAAGTGTCCGTGCTGTGGAAGGGGAGGACCATCCCCTGCGGGTTGAGCAGGGCCATGATGCGCCCGCTCTTGGCACCGTCGAGGAACAGCCCCGTGAGCCGGTACCACAGTCGAAGGGCGGCGAGTGTCGCGTTCATGACGGGGCGGGGGACGCCGACAGTCATGATCCTCTCAAGGCGCGGCCGGACGCGGATGATGATCTTCTGGAGCCGCGCCTCCTTCGTCTCCTTCGACTTCTCGTCCTTACGCCTCTGATCCTGGTTCCGCCTCTTCTGCTCCTGCTGCCGCCTCTTGTGATCCCGCAGCTGGTCCTTCTTCCGCTTGAAGAAGTTCCGCAGCTTCGACGCACCATTCTTGAGTGCCTTGCCGAGCTTCGACTTCTTCAGCTTCCGGCCGAGGGTCTTGGCGGCGTTGCCGACCTTTTTCAGCGCCGACTTGACCGCGCCCTTGGCCTTCGCGAGGGCCTTGCCCATAGGGGACTTGGGCTTCTTGGGCTTGGTCGGCTTGGGGGCCTCGATCTCCTTCTGCTTCTTCTTCGGTGCGGAGTCGGGGCTCTTTTCCTTGGCGGGGGCCTGTTCCTTGTCCGGGGTTCGGCCCTTGGACGGTTCCTGCTCCTTTTCGGGTGTCCCGTCCTTCGCCGGCTCCTCGGCCCTGTCCTTCGGCGGCTCCTCGGCCCTGTCCTTCGGCTTCGCCTCCGCCCCCTCCGGCTTCTTCGCCGGCCCCTTCGGCGTGGCATGCTCCTTCGGCTTCACCGGCGACTTCGGCTCCGGCGACGGCCTGCCCTTCGGCCTCGACTCTGTGCCCTCCCTGGACAGGGCCTGCCTGGCCTTGCGCATGGCCCCTCGCGCCGAGTTGACCGCCGACCCCGCCGCCTTCTTCGCCCCGCCCCCGACCTTCTTCAGGCCGTCGAGGATCTTCTGGGCCATGCCCTTGAGCCGCTTGCCGACGCCCTTCGTCGCCGAGGACAGCTTCTGGAGGAGGAAGTTGGTGATGAAGTCCAGGAGCGCGACCACGCCCGCCGCGACCGCCTCCGCGAACAGGCATGCCGCCGGGCCCGCCTTCACCGCCTTCAGATAGGCCCAGAACTTCGAGAACGCCGACAGGATCGAGCTGACCGTCGACCATGCCGCCATCAGCCCCTGGATGATCGTGAGGATCGCGCCCGCCGCCGGGACGATCATCGAGACGACCTTCTCGATGACCAGCGTCGCGATCATCATCGGGAGGGAGGCGATGATCGCGTCCCAGGCCATCTTGCCGATCTGTTTGATCGACACGCAGCCCTTGACCAGGACGTCGATCACCGCCTTGCCGAGGCCGAGGATGCCCTCGACCTTGGTGTCGAACCACCCCTTCACCGCCACCTTGATGGCGCCCCACAGGTGGTCGGTGATGCCGGTCTTCGCCGCGCTGCCCGCCTTGGAGATCCAGCCGCCCGGGTCCGGCGCGATGTCCGCCACCAGCGCTGCGAACTTCCCCAGAGCCTCGATCGCCGCCTGCGCGAACTTGATCGCGCCCACGATGATCGCCTGGTAGGCCTTGATGACCGCCTTGACCCCGGCTTCGAGTACGTCAAGGAGCTTGTTCAGGCCTGCGGCAAGGGCGTCCAGCAGGCTGTTGACCGCCTTCTTCAGTCCGTCCGCCAGCCTGTTGACCGTAGCGATCGCCGCGTCCCGCAGGCCCTCGATCGCCTTGCGGAACTTGTCCCGCAACTCGGGGAAGGCCGCCAGTAGCGTGTCCCCGATGGCGATCAGGACGTCGGCGAGCGCGTTGATCGCCTTGACCGCCAGGTCCCGTACGAAGTCGATCGCCTGGTTGGCCCACTCCTTGAACTTGTCGATGATCCCGTTGACGGCCTTGCGGGCGGCGTCGAAGACCGCGGTGACCGCGGCGAGCAGGCCCTTGAAGAAGTCGGCGACCTTGTCGGCGATCCAGCCGAGCAGGCCTCCGGAGGGTTTCTTCTCCTCCTTCTTCTTCCGGGCCTCCTTCTCGGCGTTCTCACGCTCGGTGTCGATCCGCGCGTTGTCCTTGTCCTTGCGCTCGCCGACCTCCTTGTCCTTGTCGTCGCGTGCCTTGACGATCTCCTTGTTCTTCTTGCCGTGCTTGTCGTCGGACTGCTTGTCCGCGTCCTCGATCTTCTTGTCCTGCTCGGCCCGCCAGTCCTCGCGCTGCTTCTGCGTCTCGCGTGCGACGCGGCCGCGTTCGGCGGTCTGCTGCGTGGTGTTCTGCTCGACCTCGCGGTCGATCTCCACCTGCTTGTCCTGCTTGGCCTGCTGCTCGCTCTGCTGGTGTTCCTTGTCCTTGGCGTCGAGGTCGCCCCGCGCCTTGCCGGCGGCGCCGGTGATCTCGGTGCCCTTCTCCTGCTTGGCGACGGCGCCGACGCCGGCCTTCGGCGCGGGGGTGACCTCCAGCGCGCCCGCCTTGCCGCCGCCCGCGCCGCCGGACGCCTTGCCGCGGAGCTGTTCCGCGGGGGCGTTCGGGAAGATCTGGTCCTCGCCGAGCGGCTTGGCCGCGTCCTCGCGGCCCGTCGTCTGCAGATCGGACTGCTTGTCCTTGAGTGCCCTGGCCTGGTCGTCGGTGCGCGTCGGGTCACTGGCGCCCTCGAGGCGGATCTTGGGCGCCGGGCCGACGGTCTTGTTCTCGAGTTCCGGGTCGGTGGTCGGGATCGCGTCGGCCGCGGCCTCCACGTTCTTCGCCTCGGCCTCGCTCAGCCCCTTGTCGGGCACGGCGGGAGCGGGCGGCGGCGCCACGTCGTCGGTGGGCTGTCTGCCCTCGGCCTTCTCGCCGCCCTTGGCCTTTTGCTTCTCGCCCTGGTCCTCCGGGCCGATCCGCTCCACCTTGCCGGTGACCTGGGCCGCCGCAGGAGCCGCCTCGGGCGGCGCCGAACGCGTCTGCGGCGCCCCTGATGGCCGTTCCCGAGTCGGCGGGGCCGCGTCGAGCCGCTTCTGCTCCTCGCCGATCTTCTTGTCCGCGGCCCTGTCGACCCCGGGCATGGCGGCGGCCGCCTGGTCCGGTGCCAGCTTGCTGACGGTCTGTACGGCGGCCTTCGGGTCCTGCCCCGAGACGTCCGGCGGGTCCTGCTGCTTCTCCTCGGGCGCGGCCTCGCCGCCGCCTCCCCCGCAACTGCCCTGTCCGCCCTCGTCCTTCTCGGGCGCGGGCGCGGGCGGCGCGCAGCCGCCGCCGTCCTTCTCCAGCGAGGCCTCGGGCCGGGGCGCGTCCGTCGCCGCGGTCTGGCCTGGCCCGTCGGTCTGCTCGGCGGCCGGGCTCACCGCCGCCTGCGTCACGGACGGCGCGGCACCGGGTCCGGCAGCGGTCGTCGGGCCGGTCCGGTCGGCGGCGCCCACGGGGCCACGCGGCGCGGCGCCGGGCCCGCTCTCCTTGGGCACCCGGCTCTTGGCCGGCGGCGCCTCGCGCTCGGACCGCGGCGGTTCGGCACCGCGCCGGGCGGCCGGCGAGGGCTCACGGTCCTCGACCGGGGTCCTGGGCGTCTGGGCACCCGCGGGCCTGGACACGGCCGCCGCCGGACTCGCCACCGTGGGCGTCGCGGCCGACGGGGAGCCGGCAGCCGTACGGGACTCCGCGGCCGTACGCTCCCGCTGCTCGCTCTTCTCCGCCTCCGCGTCCTCGGCGTCCGGCTTCTCCTCCTCGTCCTGCGATCCCTCGCCGGACTCGGGTTCCTTGTTCTGCTCCTTCTCCTGCTGCTGCTCCGGGTCGGGCTTCTCGGCCTCGGGCTCGGGCCGTTCCCTGTCCCGGGTCGCGGGGTCCTGGCCGACCTCCTGGTCGAGTGGCTTCTCGGTCTCCTGGAGGTCCTTGGTGCCGCGGTCCTGGGCCTGCGCGGCGGGCCCGTTCTCGGGCTGCGGGGCCTCACCCTCGACCGGGCCCTCGTCCTGGCCCGGCGCCTTCGGCTCGGGTCCGGCGCCGTCCTCGTCCTCCTCCTGCTCCCGTTTCTCCCGCTCCTGCTCGGTCTTCTCGGCCTTTGTCGGCGGAGGGGTGGGGAAGGAGGGCAACGACGGCTCGGCGGCGCCCGGTTCGAGCTGGTCCGCGGTCGGTACGGCGGACAGGTCGAGGTCGGCCTCGGGCAGGTAGTCCTCCGGCTTGAGCGCGGGCTCCCGCTCCGCGTGCGGCGCCCGGCCGCCGCCCTCGTCCGCGCCGCCCGCGACCTCCTGGTCGGCGCCCGCTTCGAGGCCGAGCGGCCGCTCCTCCTCGCGGGGTTCGGCCTCGGCGCCGCCGTCCTCGTCCTTCTCGTTGAGGCCGTGCTCGGACAGCGCCGAGTCGGGCTGCTCGGCACGCTCGTCGACCTTCTCGGGGCGTACGGGGCCGGGCTGGGCCCGCTGCTTCGGGTCCGGCTGCTCGTTCCTGGAACCCGCGCCCGGCTGCGTCTGCTCGTCCCGCTGCTTGCGCTTGTCGGCGCCGGGCGCACCCGCCTGCCGCGGGTCGGCCTCCTCGCGTTCGCGCTGTTCCTTGCGTTCCTCCTTGGCCTGTTCGGCGCCCTGCTGCTGTCCCTGGGCGCGCCGGTCGGCGGCCTGGTCGGTGCGCTCGCGGTCGGCGGCGCCCTGTTCGTCCTTCTGCTGTTCCTCCTCCTCGGCCCGCTGCCGGGAGGCATTGCGCTCGTCCTCCTGCTCGGTGCGCTGCGCGGCGTCCTGTTCCTCGGTGGCGGCGTCCGCACGGGCCCGGCTGCGGTCGCTGCCGCTCTTCTCGTCGCGGGCCCTGGCGTCCTTCTGCTCCTCGCGCGCGTCGGCGGCCCGCTTGTCGTCCGAACCGCGCCCGGACTCCTGTTTCTTCTGCCACTGGACGCGCTCGACGCCGAGTTCCTCGAAGAGGTCGGCCTCGGGCAACGGCGCCTCGGTCGGCTGGAGTTCGACCGGGCCGGGGCGGGCCTGGTCGGCGATCTCGAGGAGGCGGTCGTACTCGGGTGTCAGCAGCCGGTTCTCCAGCCGCTCGACGACCGCGTCCTCCAACTCCTCGGACATGCGTCCCAGTTGGAGCCGTACGCGGCCGGAGGCGTCGGTGGGGTCACCGCGCAGGGAGCGCAGCACATTGCCCGCGAGCCGGTCCACGAGGGTCGCCGGGTCGACGGCCTCGGTGCGCATCCGGTCGGCGTCGACGGTGGCGTAGCGCAGCCAGCCGGGGGTGGCCTGTCCCTCCTCGACCTGCGGGGTCCGGGTGGCGGCGTCGGGCTGCACGAGAGCCTGCGCGGCCGTCTCCGCCTCCCGCTCGATCGCCTGCTGCGGCAGGCTCACGGCGCCGAGTTCGCGGCCGGCCCGCAGCGCGCCGAGGCCGTGCGGGTTCTGCACCGTGTGCTGGAGTTCGTGGGTGAGCAGCCGCCGGCCCTCGGTGGTGCCGGGCCGGAAGGCGCCCTCGCGGAAGAAGACCTCCTGGCCGACGGCGACCGCGTCCGCGCCCAGCAACTCGGTCAGCTGCCCGGCATCCCGGCCGGTGTGCAGCCGTACCCGGCTCAGGTCGTGGCCGAGCTGCTCCTCCAGCTCCCTTCGCAGACCGGGGTCGAGGGGCTGTCCGGCGCCGCTGACGATGTTCTTCGGCTCGGGCGCCCGGGACTTGACGGCCCGCTCCTTGCGCTTGCGGCGCCGCTGCTCGGCGGCCTGCTCCGAAGCGGCGTCCTGGGTCCGGGAACTCACCGGCCCACCTCCCCACGGCTGCCGAGCCGTACGGGTACGGCCGGCGCCGGTCCCTGGCCGATCCGGCAGGCGCACCCGCCGGCGTTCTGCCCGACACCGCTGACGATGTCCTCCGGCCCGACGGACCACCCCGCACCCGCATCCCGCGTCCCGGTTCTCACCGGCCCACCTCCCCGTGCCCGCTCAGCCCCTCGTGCACGGCACGCGCCAGCTCCTGACCGAGGCGCCGTGCGGAGAGTCCGGCCGGCAGGGGCGGCAGTCCGGACAGTGCGTCGACGGCGAGGGGGCCGTGCGCGGCCAGCGGCACACCGTGCAGCCGTACCAGGCGCGTCAGTTCGCTCTCGAAGGCGGCCGACACGCGTTCGGGGTCGGCCCGGAAGCCGCCGAGCACCAGCTCGCCGACCTCGATCCGGATCGCCGAGGGCTCCCGGTCCCGCGAGGAGTTCACACCCATCCGCGGACCTCCGTGGGGGTCAGCGAGCGCTCCAGCTTCAGGTACTCGGTGCGGGCGGCGGCGAGCATGTGCCGCATCTGCAGCCGGTCGCCCTCCTCGGCGGCGAGGAACGCCCCGGACAGCGCGATGTTGCGGATCGAGCCGCCGGCGACGGTGAGCTGGGCGAGCAGGGTCGGGTCGATGTCCTTCACCGGGGCCTGCGGGGGCAGTACGCGCCGCCAGATCTCGGCGCGTTCGTGCTCGGCGGGGAAGGGGAAGTCGACGACGAAGCGGATGCGCCGCAGGAACGCCGTGTCGAGGGCGTTCTTCATGTTGGTGGTGAGGACCGCCAGGCCCCGGTAGGCCTCCATCCGCATCAGCAGATAGCTGACCTCGAGGTTGGCGTACCGGTCGTGGCTGTCCTTGACCTCGCTGCGCTTGCCGAAGAGGGCGTCGGCCTCGTCGAACAGGAGCAGGGCGCCGCCGCGTTCGGCGGCGTCGAAGACCCGTCGGAGGTTCTTCTCGGTCTCGCCGATGTACTTGCTGACGACCTGCGAGAGGTCGATGACGAACAGGTCGAGGCCGAGCTCCTTCGCCATGACCTCGGCGGCCAGCGTCTTGCCGGTGCCGGAGCCGCCCGCGAACATCGCGGTGACGCCCAGACCCCGGCGCAGGGTGGCGGCGAATCCCCATTCCTGGTGGACGGTCGCCCGCTGCCGGACATGCGCGACGATCTCCCGCAGCACGCTGGTCTGCCGCTCGTGCAGCACCAGGTCGTCCCAGCCGGCCTGCGGGGCGATACGCCGTCCGAGCTCGTCCATGCCGATCCGGGCCTCGTCGAGCCCGGCCCGCCAGGCCAGTTCGCCGGCGTCCAGTTCGTCCTCGTGCGGCAGCCGGCGGTGGACGGCGGCGGCCGCGGACCGCACCACGTGCGGGGGCAGCTGGAACTGGGCGACGAGGGAACGGAGTTCACCCTCGTCCAGGCCGATCTCCTCGAAGGCGCCCGCCCACAGGCCGAGTTGCTCGTCGTCGTCCAGCCGCGGCACGGCCACCCGGGCCCCGTACGACCGCTCCGAACGCAGCGGGTCCTCGCTCGACACCACCACCGGTACGGCCGCCCCGGCCAGGAAGGACTCGGTCGCCGCCCGCTGGTCGCGGTCCAGTTCACCCGCCTCGACCAGCAGCGCGGCGGGCAGCAGGATCGCCTCGCGCTGCCACAGCCGGGCCAGCCGGTCACGCTCGGCCGGGTCGGAGGGGATGTCCTCGGCGCTCATGGAGTACAGGCCGAGGCCCGCCCGGGCGGCCGCGGCCGCCGAGATGTCGGCCCGGCTGCGCAGATCGCCGCCGGTGATCTCGACCAGCGGCGCCTCGGTCGCGTTCGTCCAGCCCTCGGCGAGACGGGTGGCCGCCAGGTCGTACGACGGCGTCAGCGCCTGCGGCACCGGGGTGCGACGCAACTGCCCGTGCAGTCGGACGTCCAGATAGGGCGAGCCCAGCAGGAAGTGCAGGATCCGCTCGTCCAGCCGCAGCCGGGACGTGGTCAGCCGTGACTCGTCCTCCAGCTCGACGATCCGCCACCGCCTGAGCGGCGCGACGGGCGTGAGCGCGCTCCAGTGCGGCTCCGCGAGGGCGGCCAGGGCGAGAGAGAAGGTCGGATACGCCCGCTCGGAATCCCCGCAGGCCGCGGCGGACCGGGCGGCAGCCGTGGGCTCCAACTCGTGGGCGGCGGCAAGGAGTACGAGGTCACGCTCGAAGGAGGTGAGACTGAAGCAGGCGACGAGGGCATCGAGGGGGGCGGTACCGGGGCCTTCCGCGGGGACCAGCGCAGCACCGGGTGCGTGGTCCTTCTCGGCGGTCCGCGCCGCGTGCGCGTCGACGCGGGCCAGGACGCGCCGGATCTCCGCGGTCAGCGTCGTCCCGCCCGGCTGCCCGCCGTTCTCGTACGTCCCCATGCCCTCACCTGCCCCCGCCGTCTCCATGCCGCCTCATTTCTCCGTGCTGTCGTCGCCCTGCCGCGGGGCGTTCCTGGTGGTGCGAGGCGCCGTTTTGCGTGCTCGCGCGGTGGACTTGGCGGCGGTCTTGGCGACGGCCTTCGCGGGAGCCTTGGCCGCCGTCCTCTTGGCAGCCGGAAGGGCCGGAGCTTCGGTCTCCCGCTTCGCAAGTTCCTTCGAATCGCCGTCACTTGACGGCTCGTCGCCCTTGGGTTGCGCGCCCGGAGGGACCGGCGCACCCGGCGCTCCGAACGGCAGCACCCGTACCTCGGGCCGCTCGACCGGCCGGCCCGGCACCGGGCTCTGGCGGCCGTCGATGAGGACGAGCGTCGCCTGGTAGACCACCGACAGCGTGTACGGCGTCTGGTAGAGCATCCCCCACAGCTTCGAGGTCTCGTCGACATCCATCACCGTCGGCGTGAACCGCACCCGCTGCGCCGCCTCGGCGAGATCGCTCCCCGCCAGGTACGGCCTCTCACCGGCCTGTTCGATGACGTCCTTCGGGAGCACCGGGATCTCGTGCAGGGTGCGCACCACGGAGCCGATCAGCCGCTGCCCGACCAGCTCCCGCTCGTCGCCGTACGCACTGATCAGGTAGTGCAGGTCGAGCGCCGCCGCGGGCCGCTTGACCAGCGTGCCGTCGGCCGCGCGGGTCGGCAGGTCGTTGCCCCGCAGCGAGGTGTTGGGCGTGACCTGGTGGAGGAACACCGAGATCGTGGGCTGTTCGAGTTGCGGATCGGCGGGCGGCTTGCGCGGCTCGACCTTCACCGCCTCGCCGAACTCCGGCCCGACGTTGTTCTCGATCAGCAGGGCGAGAGCCTGGGTGACATGGGCGATGGCAAGTGCGTTGCTCATGACGTCAGTTCCTCGGTTCCTCTCGTCCTGCTGCTGTGTGCGGGGTGGCTCACTCGCGCCCCCGGGCCAGGTAGTCCGCGAGGCTCAGGGCCGTCCCGGGCCGCTCCGCCGTCCTCCGTCGCTGTCCGGCGCCTTCCGCGGGGGTGGCCGCGGTCACCTCCAGCCGTCCGATCTGCACCTGCACCACCTGCTCGGTGGGCTTGGACGGCCGTCGGGCGGCGGCCTGCCGTACGGCGTCGCGTGCTGCCGCCGTGTCGGCTGCGCTGGGTCGCAGCGCCGCCGACACGGCCTGGGGGGCGGCCTCCGTGCCCGGGGGGATGGGCACGGACACCGCGGTCTGTGCAGGTCCTGACTCCGTGCGTCCTCGCCCGGCCGCACGCCGCCCGGCCTCGGGCAGCGGACGCGGGCCCGGCGCGACGGGCGCGACAGGACGCAGCAGGGGCGCCTCGGCCCGGACCGGCTCGGAGGCACGCGGGGCCGGTTCGACGGGCTCCCGTTCGGTGCGTACGACGGTCCGCTCCCGTTCCGGGTGCGTGCGCGCCTGGACCGCCGACGCACGCGGCACCTCCGGCGGCGCGACGGGGGCCGGCGTGGTGGCGGGCCACAGCAGCGTGTCCTCGTCCGCTGCGGGAGCGGCGGCCCGTACCGCCTCGACCCGCTCGAACGGGCCGGGCAGCCGGGGCCGTACCCGCACCGCGGCCGGTCGCGGGGACGCGTGCCGCACGAGCAGCCGGTCGAGGAAGTCCGGCGCACCCCGGGTGTCAGACATCGGCACACAGCTCCAGGTAGTAGCGGCGCCGCGTCGGGCTGAGCGCCAGGATCTCCGGCTCGCTCCAGCCGTAGGCGGTGGCGAGCAGGTGGACGTCGAGGAGCACGTCCCGTGCCCAGGCGTCCAGTTCGGTCCACAGGTAGGAGGCGATGTCGAGTTCGGCCCGGGTGGCCTCGCCGCACTCGGGGCAGGCGACGTCGATCACCAGGTCGGCGCCCGGGTCGGCGGCCTCGACGGCCTCGGCGATGCGGTGCTGCACCGGCAGGGGCAGCTCCCCCGCCGAAGCGGCCGTCCCGTCGTGGGTCGCCGAGACCAGACACCGGGCGAGCAGCGCCGTACGCGGGTCGGCCGCCCGGGCCGCGGCGTGCAGGTCGGCGACCCCGGGCAGCCTGAACTCGACGTCCCAGCCGTCCTGTTGCACCCGTACGACCGCGTCCCCCGGAGAGCCGAGCGACCGCGCGAGCTCCGCCGCGTCCAGGTCGAACTCCATGTCCGCCCCGCACGCGGCGCACTCAAGGCGCACCTGCATCCGCTCGCCGAACAGCGCCCGGCGCAGCGCGAACAGGTCCGCCTCGCGCTCGCCCACCGGAAGCTGCGGCAGCCTCCCGGTGTCGACGTCGGGCCGTGCCGTGCGATGCAGCAGCAGTGCCCGCCCGGTCGGCGCCTGGCCGAGCCCCGCCTCCCAGGCGGCCAGCAGCTCGGCTGCCCCGGTGATCGCCATGTCCCTCCCCGTTTCCCTCAACTACCCCCGGGTCATGCCGGGTTGAGGAACGAGGGCTCCTCCGGCTCGGGCACCTCGTAGTCCCGCTCCCAGCCCTCGCACTCCAGCTTCAGCGACTGGATGGCCACCGCGTTGGCGTTGGCGTCCAGCTCGCCGAGGACCTGGTACTCGCTCGGCCAGGTCCGGTAGAGCTTGTGCGAGACGGCGACCTGGCCGGCCTCGTTGAGGACCTGGATGACGATGTCCTTGCGGAAGTCCGCGAGGGACACCTCCGAGCCGAGGCCCGCGCCGACCTGCCAGACCTTGTTGGCCCAGCGGTCGAACTCGGGGTCGTGGGTGACCCCGCGCTCCAGGGTGATGCCCTCGAACTCGGAGCGGCCCGGCGACTTGCGCGGGGAGGAGGGGTCGCCGCCGTGGCGGTGCTTGACGACCTCGGTGGTCCGCTTCAGCGGACTGATCTTGCTGATGCCGGCGACCGTCCGACCGTCCCACAGGACCAGGAACTTGAAGTTCTTGTAGGGGTCGAAGCGATGCGCGTTGACCGTGAACTCAGCCATCGTTTTCCTTCAGCTCTCCGAGATTGACGGGCCGCTAGAGAGCGAACTGCCCGGACGTCTGCTGGATCCTGACGACCACGAACTCGGCCGGCCGCACCGGCGCGATCCCGACGAGCACGTTGACGACGCCGTTCGCGACGTCCTCGTCCGTCGTGGTCTCGCTGTCGCACTTGACGAAGTACGCCTCGCGCGGGGTGCTGCCCTTGAAGGCGCCCTGGCGGAAGAGCGTGTGCAGATACGAGGAGGCGGACAGCCGGATCTGCTGCCACAGGCTCTCGTCGTTGGGCTCGAACACGACCCACTGCAGGCCGCGCTGGAGGCTCTCCTCCACATGCAGCGCGAGCCGTCGCACGGGCACGTACTTCCAGGCGCTGTCGAGGGCGTCGGAGCCCTCCAGCGTGCGCGCGCCCCACACCAGCGGCCCGGTGACCGGGAAGGTGCGCAGGCAGTTGACGCCGAGCGGGTTGAGCAACCCGGTCTCACGGTCCGTCAGGTCGACGGTCAGCGAGTGCACTCCGACGAGTTGTGCCTCCGTACCGGCGGGCGCCTTCCAGACCCCGCGCTCGGAGTCGGTGCGCGCGATGACGCCGGCGACCGCGCCGGAGGGCGGGAAGGCGCGCAGCCGCCCGGTGAGCGGGTCGGTGAGCTGGATGTGCGGGAAGTACAGGCCGGCGTGGTTGCCGCGCACCGGGTCGAAGGCGGACAGCCCGGCACGGGCGCTGTCCACGCTCACCCAGCTGCTGGGCGCGTCGACCAGCAGGAAGATCCGTCGCTCCTCGCACAGCCGCTGAGCTGCGGACACGACGGTGAGCGCGTCGTCGATCTTCTCGTAGGAGGCCAGTTCGGGCAGCGCGAGCAGGTTGACGTCGGCCACTCCGCGCAGCGCCTGGATGCCGGTCTTGTCGGCCTCGGAGCCGATGAGGTCGCGCGGGCCGGGGGCCTCGCCGTCCTCGCCGCCCTCCAGCGGGAACACCGGCGGGTTGACCGAGGCCTCCAGGCCCAGGTCGTTGGCGCACTCGCCGAGGAAGCGGACGACGTCCTCGGGGTCGGTGGAGCCGGCGACCACCTGGATACGGCGGCCGAAGGCGGTGACCTCGACGCCCGCGAAGGCGTGCTTGCCGGGCGCGTCGGGCAGCGCCCGCAGCTTGCGCTCCAGGAGCAGCGCCAGCTCGGCCACGGAGGACGGGGCTTCGCCGTCGCAGTCGGGGTCGTAGAGCTTGAACTCGCGCTCCACGTCGCCGATCTTCACCGTCAGGTCGACGGCCAGGTCGGGCAGTTCGTGGCCGAACGGCTTGGAGACGGTGCCGGACGGGTCGGGGCGGCCCTCGCCGACGGCCTCGACGCGGATCAGCCGCGACCCTGCGTTGACCACGGTCGGCGCGTAGCTGGCGCTGCCGGCGTCCATGGACAGGCCGGTGAAGCTCTCGCGGGCGTCGCCCTTGGCGTCGTAGACCCGCAGGTTGAAGGTGGCTTCGCAGTCCGGGGTGTCGTAGTCGACGGCGACGCGCAGGCCGTTGCCCCACACGCCGGGTTCCTTGGCGTGGACCTCGAGGACACGGCTCTCGCTGTGGCCCTCGGTGGACTCCAGGACGACGCAGGCGGCCTTGCCGCTGCCCGCCTTGGCGACCCGGACGATCACGGCGACGGAGCCGCCGTTGCCGAAGAACTGGTGCACGGCGTAGGCGAGCGGGCTCTGGGCGCTCAGCCCGCCGAAGCGCCGCTCGAAGTCGGCGAATCCGGTGACGCGCACCGGCTCGTTCAGCGGGCCGCGCCGGGTGTGTCCCACGAATGCGGTCACCGAAGTGGTCACGGCGGAGATGGCGCGGGTGCTGCTGGGAAGCTCTTCGACGTAGACGCCCGGATACGTCGGCCTGGCGGCCGCGGCATTCGTCGGCATTCCCCCTCCTATCCCTTCTCAGGCACCGGTCAAAGGCACCAAGAGGCGGCAGAGGGGAGAGGTTCGGGCACGGCGGCGCGCGGCAGTCCCCCGACGCGCCCTTGCCGCGCCGGTCCGCGCACCCCGTATCAGCTTCCCCCGTCAGTGCCCCGGACGGACGGCCGCCCGGGTCAAGCACGCACGCTTGTGACTCCTGATGCTCAAGTGCTCTGTCCAGCCTGTGAGTTGGCCGTTGCGGGAGCAAGGCGTGTTCACGCCAGCCCGAAAGGAGGTTCGATGGAGGCGGGCGTGCACAACTCGCACCGGATGTGCGCGTGTCGGAACAGGCGCTTCACAGATCTCACACAGCCCTTGGTGCAGCAGAATGGACCACATGTCCCGACGTACCTCGCAATCCCGGCGGCAGCACGGCTCCGCCCCAGTTCACAAGCCCTCCTGCCCTTGCGGTCTTGCGGAGACGTACGAAAGGTGCTGTGGCCGATTCCACCGGGGTGAGGCGGCCGCGCCCACCGCCGAAGCACTGATGCGTTCGCGCTACAGCGCCTTCGTGAAGCTCAACGAGCAGTACCTGCTGAGGACTTGGCATCCGAGTACCCGCCCTGCGACGCTCACACTCGATCCCGGCATGCGCTGGACGGGCCTGGAGATCCTCGACACCACCGACGGCTCGGCCTTCCACGGCACGGGCACGGTGACCTTCCGCGCCTCGTACGAGGGCGGCTCGCTGCTGGAGCGCAGCCGGTTCGAACGGGTCGAGGGGGCCTGGGTGTACGTCGACGGGGAGTTCCCCGAGGCGTAGACGCGCAGGATCAGGGCGCGAGGATGTCCAGCTCCTGAAGCGCGCCCACCGTGATCTCCCGGGTCAGT
This sequence comes from Streptomyces sp. NPDC001137, assembly GCF_040298885.1. Lineage (NCBI taxonomy): Bacteria > Bacillati > Actinomycetota > Actinomycetes > Kitasatosporales > Streptomycetaceae > Streptomyces > Streptomyces sp. NPDC001137. The sequence goes on along the minus strand of NZ_JBEPBA010000004.1, from coordinate 121,783 downwards.
TTCTCCGCGCGGGCCGCGTCGCCCTCGCGGACCGCCTCGGCGACCTGGACGTGCAGGGTGACGGCGGCCGGGTCGGGGTCCTCGAACATGACCTCGTGATGGGTGCGGCCCGCGAGGACCTCGGCGACGACATCACCGAGCCGGGCGAACATCTCGTTGCCGGACGCCACGAGGATCACGCGGTGGAAGGCCATGTCGTGGACGAGGTACTCCTCCAGCTTGTGGCCGCGGGAGTTGGCGACCATGCCGAGCGCGCACTCGGTGAGTTCGGCGCACTGCTCGGCTGAGGCGTTCCTGGCGGCGAGGCCCGCGGCGACCGGCTCGACGGCCGAGCGCAGGACGGTCAGCGAGCGCAGCTGGTGGGGGCGGTCGGCGCCGGCCAGCCGCCAGCGGATGACCTGCGGGTCGTAGACGTTCCACTCGGACTTCGGGCGCACGGTGACGCCGACCCGCCGCCGCGATTCGACCAGATGCATGGATTCGAGCACCCGGACCGCCTCGCGCATCACCGAGCGTGACACGTCGAAACGCTGGGCGAGCTCGTCGGTGCGCAGAACGCTGCCCGGCGGGTACTCGCCCGCGGTGATCGCGGGGCCGAGGGAGTCCAGTACATGGCCGTGCAGACCCCGGCCCGGAGTGGTCATGGGCTCAGCGTACGGGGCAGGTCACGGGAACAAAAAGTCAGACTTATATGTCACAGGGTCTTGAATTCGTCGTACCTAATCGGTTTCAGTGTCGTCGGCGTCGGTTGAACGGCCGGCGTCCGGATGTCGAAGAAGACAGTGAGAGCACCATGCAGCAGCTGCGCACCCCCCATGTCGTCGTGGTCATGGGCGTGGCGGGCACCGGCAAGACCACCATCGGTCCCCTCCTCGCGGCCCGGCTCGGCGTTCCGTACGCCGAGGGCGACGACTTCCACCCGCAGGCCAACATCGACAAGATGTCGGCCGGCGTCCCGCTCGACGACGAGGACCGGTGGCCCTGGCTCGACGCCATCGGTGCCTGGGCGCACGGGCGGGCCGGGCTCGGTGGGGTGGTCAGCAGCTCGGCGCTGAAGCGGTCGTACCGCGACCGGCTCAGGGCCGCCGCCCCCGGTGTCGTCTTCGTGCACCTGACGGGCGACCGGGCCCTCATCGAGGACCGGATGGCGCACCGCCAGGGTCACTTCATGCCCACGGCACTGCTCGACTCCCAGTTCGCCGCGCTCCAGCCGCTCCAGCCGGACGAGGCGGGCGTCGCGGTGGACGTCACCGGGAGCCCCGAGGAGATCACCGCCCGGGCCATGAAGGCACTGGACGCCCTGCCCCACCCGGCCGCGTAGCACCCACCCCCCGCACTCCCTCCCCCATCCCCGTACCTGCAAGGGAACTCCCGTGACCAGACTCAGCGTTGAGATGCTGGCAGCGGACGCACCCGCGCCGATCACCTCGGCCGGCCACGCTCAGCTGGGCCTCGCCGTACTGGCGGGCATCGCCGTCATCGTCCTGCTCATCACCCGGTTCAAGCTGCATGCCTTCCTGTCCCTGACCATCGGCTCGCTGGCGCTCGGCGCGATCGCCGGGGCGCCGCTCGACAAGGTGATCACCAGCTTCACCACCGGGCTCGGCACCACGGTCGCCGGTGTGGGCGTGCTGATCGCGCTCGGTGCGATCCTCGGCAAGATGCTCGCCGACTCCGGCGGTGCGGACCAGATCGTCGACACGATCCTCGCGAAGGCGGGCGGCCGGGCGATGCCGTGGGCGATGGTGCTGATCGCCTCGGTGATCGGGCTGCCGCTGTTCTTCGAGGTCGGCGTCGTGCTGCTCATCCCGGTCGTGCTGATGGTCGCCAAGCGCGGCAACTACTCCCTGATGCGCATCGGCATCCCGGCCCTCGCGGGCCTCTCGGTGATGCACGGTCTGGTCCCGCCGCACCCCGGCCCGCTGGTCGCGATCGACGCGGTCAAGGCGAACCTGGGTGTCACGCTGGCCCTCGGCGTCCTGATCGCCATCCCGACGGTGGTCATCGCCGGCCCGCTGTTCTCGAAGTTCGCGGCCCGCTGGGTGGACGTCCCCGCCCCCGACCGGATGCTCCCGCAGCGCGCCTCGGAGGAGCTGGAGCGGCGCCCCGGCTTCGGCGCCACCCTCACCACGATCCTCCTCCCGGTCGTCCTGATGCTGTCCAAGGCCCTGGTCGACATAGCGATCGACGACCCGGCCAACCTCACCCAGCGCGTCTTCGACGTCATCGGCTCCCCGCTGATCGCCCTGCTCGCCGCCGTGCTGGTCGGCATCTTCACGCTGCTGCGGCCCGCCGGCTTCGGCAGGGAGCGGCTGACCCCGCTGGTCGAGAAGGGTCTTGCGCCCATCGCCGGCATCCTGCTGATCGTCGGCGCGGGCGGCGGCTTCAAGCAGACGCTGATCGACACCGGTGTGGGCCAGATGATCCTGGACATATCCAAGGACTGGTCGATCCCGGCGCTGCTGCTGGCCTGGCTGATCGCGGTGGGCATCCGCCTGGCGACCGGTTCGGCGACGGTGGCGACGGTCTCGGCGGCCGGCCTGGTGGCCCCGCTCGCGGCCGACATGTCGACCACGCACACGGCCCTGCTGGTCCTGGCCATCGGCGCAGGCTCGCTCTTCTTCAGCCATGTCAACGACGCCGGATTCTGGCTGGTCAAGGAGTACTTCGGCCTGAACGTCGGCCAGACCGTCAAGACCTGGTCCGTCATGGAGACGATCATCTCGGTGGTCGCGGGCGGTCTGGTCCTCCTTCTCTCGCTGGTCATCTAGGGGTACGGCAATGAGTCACCCGCTCTTCGACATCAGCGGCCGCACGGCCCTGGTCACCGGCTCCAGCCGCGGCATCGGGCTCGCCCTGGCCCGCGGCCTCGCGGAGGCCGGCTGCACGGTGGTCCTCAACGGCCGCGACGCGGACCGCCTCACCAAGGCGGCCGCGGAGCTGCCCGGCGACGTCCACACGGCCGTGTTCGACGTGACCGACGGCCCGAAGGTGGCCGCCGGGATAGCGGATGTCGAGGAGCGGGTCGGCCCGCTCGACATCCTGGTCAACAACGCCGGGATGCAACTGCGCGCCCCGCTCCTGGAGTTCACGGACGGCGACTGGCACCGCATCCTGAACACCAACCTCACCAGCGCGTTCCTGGTCGGCCGCGAGGCGGCCCGCCGGATGACGGAACGCGGCCACGGCAAGATCGTGAACATCTGCTCGCTGCAGAGCGAGGTGGTCCGCCCCGGCATCGCGCCCTACGCGGCCACCAAGGGCGCCCTGAAGATGCTCACCAAGGGCATGTGCGCCGACTGGGGCCCCTACGGCGTCCAGGTCAACGGCCTCGGCCCCGGCTACATCGAGACCGAGCTCACCCAACCCCTCGTCGAGGACGAGGAGTTCAGCGCCTGGGTGCGCCGCCGCACCCCGGCCGGCCGCTGGGGCCGCACCGAGGACCTGGTGGGCGGGGTGCTGTTCCTCGCCTCGCCCGCCGCGGACTTCGTCAGCGGGCAGGTGCTGTACGTGGACGGCGGAATGACGAGCGTGCTGTGAAAGGGGCTGCTCGGATGCTCGGTTGTGTGATCCACGGCCAGGACGACCTGCGGGTCGACGAGCTGCCGGTCCCCGAGCCCGGCCCAGGCCAGGCGCTGGTCGCCGTCCGCTACGGCGGCGTCTGCGGCTCCGACCTGCACTACTGGAGGCACGGCGGGGTCGGCGACTTCCGTCTGAAGGAGCCGATGCTGCTGGGGCACGAGATCGTCGGCACGGTCGTCGCGTACGGCTCCCCGGACGCGCCCGGCCCGGCCGTGGGCACGGCGGTCGCGGTGCACCCGGCCACTCCGTGCGACATGTGCCCGGAGTGCGTGGAGGGGCGGCGCAATGTCTGCCGGGACACCCGCTACCTCGGCAGCGCGGCCCGCTTCCCGCACGTACAGGGCGGGTTCGCGGCCCAAGTCGTCGTACCGGCAGGGCAGTTGAGGCCGTTGCCGGAGGGTCTCGGACTGCGCCGGGCAGCGCTCGCCGAGCCGCTCTCCGTCGCCCTGCACGCGGTCCGCCGGGCCGGAGAGGTGCGCGGCAGGCACGTCCTGGTCACCGGCGCCGGTCCTATCGGCTGTCTCGTGGTCGCGGCGGCGAAGGCGGCGGGCGCCGACCGGGTGACGGTCACCGACCTCCTCCCGGCGGCCCTGGAGTACGCGCGTCGCGCGGGCGCCGACACCCTCGTACGGGCCGACGATCCGGCGGATGCCGGGTGGCCGCCCGAGGTGGACGTGGCCGTGGAGGCGTCCGGGGTGGCCGCGGGTCTGGACACCTGTCTGCGTCTGGTGCGGCGCGGCGGGGTCGTCGTGCAGCTCGGGATGCTGCCGCCGGGGCCGAGTCCGTTCGCCGGGAACCTGGTCGTGAGCCGGGAGATCGAGCTGCGGGGAGCGTTCCGCTTCGACACGGAGTTCGACCGGGCGCTGGCGCTGCTCGCCGCCGAGCCGGCCCTCGACGGGCTGGTCAGCGCTGTGGTGCCGGTCCGGGAGGCGGAGTCGGCGTTCACGCTGGCCGCGGACCGAAGCCGTTCCTGCAAGGTGCTGCTCGACTTCGAATCCTGAATTTTCCCCAAGGATCAGCCCAAGGCGGCTTCCCGCCGCCGGGCTCGGCCCCGATGATGAGGGCATCCTTGGACATGGCCTCCAGGGGTGCTGGGGGTCGGGGGTCGGGGGGCGTCATGGCGGTTTCCCTCGGGATGCGTATCTCGGGGCTGCTCGTGGTCGGAGCGGTGGCGGTGGCCGTCACGGCCTTCAACGGTGACGGGAGTGACACACCGGACAGCCGGGGCGGCGGCAGCGTGATCGTGACCGCGGGGCCGTCGAACGGCGTCCCGTCACCCTCCCCCACACCTCGGCAGTCCCCCGCCGGAGAGGCGAGCGGCACCGCGCTGCCGAGCGGCCAGGGCCACACCCGTACCGCCACTCCCTCGCCGAGTGACACCTCCCCGAGCAACGGGCCTCTCCTGACCCCCACTTGGCTCTCGCCGGGACCCGTCTCGCCCGACGCCGACACCGCACCCGACCCGTCGAGCGTCTACGACCAGCTCCGCGACCCCGGCCGGTGCCGGACCGCCCTCAAGCTGATCCCCACGGCCTCCACGGATCCGGAGTGGCGCCTGCTGCACGCCCTCGCGACCGCCTGCCTGGCCGTCCAGGGCGAGGGCGGCAGCTGGGCCACGGCGACCAAGGAGTACGCGGCCCTCGCAGGCAAGGCAGACACATGCAAGGGCCGCGCCGCCTACGCGGTGCTCGGCGGCTTGTTGGACTTCCATCGCCAACACCCGGAAGCGACCGTGCAGTTGAAGACCGCGTCCGGCGGCACCCCCGCCTGCACCTACCGGATCGCCGGCGTGGACACGGGCAGTGACGGCGCGGCACAACCGGGCGACACGATCACCATCGAACTACGGGGCACCTTCTTCGACCACGCCGAACTGCTCAGGTTCGGCAGCGTGTTCATAGGCGGCCAACAACTCGCAGGCCCGCCAGTACTGCGCTCGCAGACGGGCGACGAACTGGTGCTCTCGGCGGTGGTGCCATCCCTGTGCGGTGCAGCAACGGCCTTTAGGGGCGCGGGGAACTGCGCGACCAGCCACAACGGCGCCGCAGACGCCATCCGACCAGACACCACACCCCCCGCGGAGGGCCCCGTGGACGTGATCGTCCGCTACGGAACCACGGAGGCACGCCTCAAAAACGCCCTCACAGTGGTGGCACCCGCCGTAGCATCCTCGCCCCCGCCGGAGGCGCCCTCAGGGCCGCCACAAGGGATGCTCCCGCTCGGCCCACTCCCGACTCACCCTCCCGGTCCGTAGCCCACCCCGCGCCTCCGGATCCCCGATCGCCATCCCGATGTGCCCCGCGAGCACGATCCCGATCGTCAGGGCCAGCCAGTCATGGACGAACGTCGCGCTGGTGCGCCACATCAGCGGGGTCAGATGGGTGAACCACATGATCAGCCCGGTGCCCAGCATCACCAGCGTGGCCCCGGCGATCCACGCCGCGTAGATCTTCTGCCCGGCGTTGAACTTCGCCGCCGGACGCGACGAGCGCCGCTTGTCCCGGTGCAGAGCCGCCCGCAGCCAGACCCTGTCGTGGGGACCGAAGCGGTTCAGATGCCCCAGGTCGGCGCGGAAGTGGCGGGAGACGAGACCGACCAGGACGGGCACCGGCAGGGCGAGCCCGGCGCACTCGTGCACACGGACCACCAGCTCGCGGCGGCCGACCAGCTCAGCGAGCTGCGGGACGTACAGGAAGGCGGCCGTCACCACGCACACACCCATCAGCGCGGCCGTCGTGCGGTGCACCCAGCGCTGGACGGGGCCGAACCGGCGGACCCCGGCGACCGGCGGTGTGTGCGCCTCAGCTCGTAGGCTCATCGTCCCGCCCGTTCGAATGGCCGACCCAGGCGTCGACGTCGTAGCCGCGGTTCTCCCAGTAGCCCGGCTTCACGTGCTCGGTGACGGTGATGCCGGACAGCCACTTGGCGGACTTGTAGAAGTACATGGGCGCCACATAGAGGCGGACCGGGCCGCCGTGGTCGTGGCCGATGCTCTTGTCCTGCATGCGCAGGGCGACCAGGACGTCGGAGCGGCGGGCCTGGTCGAGGGTGAGGCTCTCGGTGTAGGTGCCGTCGAAACAGGTGAAGCGGACCGCCCCGGCCGTGGAGCGCACTCCCGCGGCGTCCAGCAGCCGGGACAGCCGCACCCCCTCGAACGGCGTGCCCGGGACCCGCCAGCCGGTGACGCACTGGACGTCCTTGACCAGCCGGGTCTGCGGCAGGGCGCGCAGGTCGTCGAGGGTGTAGGTCTTCGGGCGGTCGACCAGGCCGTCGACGGTGAGGCGGTAGTTCGTGGCGTTCTTGTGCGGTACGGAGGAGGCGACCGAGTAGTAGCGGAAGCCGCCCCCGTTGGGGAGCAGGCCGGTCAGGCCGGTGGGGTCCCTCTCGGCCGCCGCGCCGAGGAAGCCCTCCAGGGCGCGCTGCAGGGTGGGCGCGGCGACCACGCCGAGGGCGCCCAGGCCGATGGTGCCGAGCAGGACACGTCTGCCGACCGGAGTGCCGCGCTCCGGAGGTGGCTGCGGTGTGCCCGGCTCCTCGGGATGTTCGGAGTTCACGTATCCATTCGAACACCCGCGGCCCCGGCGGGACCAGGAATCGCGGGTGCTCGTCAGGGTTCCGTAATCACTTCTTACGGCGTTCTCAGAATCCGTCGGCGGTCCTCGTGGCTACGACGCCTCCTGCGCGGCCTGGTCCAGCTGGAACGCCTCGTTGCCGAGCCCGATGCGGGCGTGCGCCTCGGGTGAGCGGGAGCGCAGGAGCAGGCCCTGGACCAGGCCGACGACCAGGGCGAGGCCGATGATGCCGGGCAGCGCCCAGCTCAGGGCCGAGTCCGGGCCGGCGCCGACCAGGACGTCGAAGTCCTTGACCGTGTAGCCGGCGATCACCAGGAGGGCGACGGCCGCGAGGGCGGAGGTGACCAGTCGCCAGGCCTGGGCGGCCGCCGCTCCGCGCCGGGCGAAGAAGACGATCACCGACACGGAGGCGGCCGCCATCAGCAGGATCACGCCGAGCGCGCCGATGTTGCCGAGCCAGGTGAACAGGTGCAGGACGGGTGCGGTCGGGTCGCCGGTCGGCTTGTCGTCGGCGACCGCGAAGGCGATCACGACGACGGCGGACACGACGGTCTGCAGCAGGGAGCCGGTGCCGGGCGCGCCGCTCGTGCCCGTCGTACGGCCGAAGGTGCGCGGCAGCAGCCCCTCGCGGCCCATGGCGAAGGCGTACCGGGCGACGACGTTGTGAAAGCTGAGCAGGGCCGCGAACATGCCGGTCACGAACAGGACGTGCAGGACGTCGGTGAAGGCTCCGCCGAGCCGGGACTCGGTGAGCGAGAACAGCAGTCCGGCGCTCTGCTTCTGCGCGGCGCCGACGATCGAGGAGGGACCGGTGGCGACGGTGTACGCCCAGGAGCTGATCGCGAAGAAGACGGTGACGAAGCCGACCGCGAGCAGCATCACCCGCGGGACGAGGACGTGCGGGCGGCTGGTCTCCTCCGCGTACACCGGTGCCTGTTCGAAGCCGGTGAAGGCCGCGATGCAGAAGCAGAGTGCCGTGCCGACCCCGGCGCCGGTGAGGGTGTCCGGGTTGAAGGCGTGCAGCGACAGGCCCTGCTTGGCGGGGTCGGCGATCGAGGCGACGTCGAAGATGACGACGAGGATCACCTCGACGACCAGCAGAACGCCCAGCAGGCGCGCGTTGACGTCGATCTTCAGCCAGCCCAGCAGCCCGACGACGGCCACGGCCGCCAGCGCGGGTATCCACCACGCCACCTGGACGTCGGCGTAGGTGGCGAACAGGTTGGAGACCTCGAAGCCGAAGATGCCGTAGATGCCGACCTGGAGCGCGCTGTAGGCGGCGAGGGCGACGAGGGCCGCGCTCGCTCCTGCGGTGCCGCCCAGGCCGCGGGATATGTACGCGTAGAAGGCGCCGGCGTTGTGGACGTGCCGGCTCATCTCGGCGTAGCCGACGCTGAAGAGGACCAGCACCACGCCGAGGACGACGAAGAGCAGCGGCTGTCCGACGATCCCCATCACCGCGAATGTGGTGGGCATGACACCCGCGACCACCATGAGGGGGGCGGTCGCGGCGAGCACGGAGAGCAGCAGGCCGCCCGCGCCCAGGCGGTCGGCGCGCAGGGCGCGCTCCTGCCCCAGATAGGTACTGATGCCGCCCGCGGCGGCTCTGCTCGCGTTGGAACTGCCCGTGGTCATTCGGGGGACCGTCCTTCTGTCGGGGTCGGGAGTGTCATGCCGTGCCGAGCGCGGTGGCGCGCGCGGCACGGAAGGCGGAGTACGGATCGCGGTCCGGGTACGACCAGGGGGCGGCCGTGGCGTGCTCGCCGATGCGGTGGAACAGGGCCGCGGCCTCGGCGCCGCGGCCCTCGCAGACCTTGGCGTGGGCGAGGAAGTTGAGGTCGACCAGGCGGCGCGGGTGGCCTTCGTGCTCCCATTCCAGCCACCAGTCGAAGGCGGCCTTCATCACCTGCCGGGCCCGGCGTCCGCTCCAGTGGCCGGAGGCGGCGGGGTCGGCGGGCTCGTGCCCGGCGGCGGCCAGCACGCGGTAGCGCTCGGCGTGGGCGACGACCGGGAGGATGGCGAGGGGGGAGTCGGCGGGGGCGTGCAGGGCGGAGTGGTTGGCGAAGTCGTAGACCTCGTGCAGCGGGTCCGGGCCGGCGTCGGCGTGCCGCTCGGCGAGGCGGGCGACCATCAGGTGGTGGGCGTGGTGGTGGTCGGGGTAGCGGCCGCGGACCTCGGCGAAGAGCCGCTCGCAGTCCGGGCCCGGGTCGCGCTCCAGCATCAGCAGGCCGAGCCACGGCGTGGGGTCGGCGGGCACGCGCACGGCGGCGTCCCGGCAGGCCTCGCGGGCGCGCTCCGGATTCTCCTTGCCCCGTAAGGCACCTTGCACGAGCGCGAGCGCGAGCAGCACGGCGGCGTCGGCGGAGTCGGGCTCGGCGAGCAGCCAGTCCCGTGCCCAGGCGGCACTGTACGACTCCAGCGCGAGCACGGTGACCCGGTGTCCGCGCAGATCCCACTCGTCCCCCGTCTGAACGAGCAGCGATCGCGCGGCCTGCCACCGTCCCTGCGCCAACGCGGCCCGGGCTGCGACGAGTTCGGTGTCGTCGAGGGCGGCGTCGAGGGTCTGGGCCGCGCGCTTGCGGCCCCGGCCGAAGGGTGGGGGTGGGGACACCGCGGGATCTTCCTCACGCGACGCGGCTCGACGTCTGGTATCGGTCCGGCCTGATATCGGTTTGCCGTCAGCTGATCACGCACAGCAAACCCCCCGCCAAGGCTTTACGTCAAGGGAGGAAGGGTTGTTACACGCGTCAACTTCCGTGGTTGATGGGGCACTTGTGATCACCCAGCCCCCCGCGTTGCAGAGCACCAGGTCACGCATGTGGCGCACGCCATGGCGCCGCACGTCCAGGCACCCCACCATGACGGGACGACGTGGCACCCGCCCTTGATCCCCGGGGAGACGTGACCGAGTCGACGGCCCGGATCCGGGCACTCCCAGGGGCAAGCCGGGCCCTGGGACGCTACAGTCACCCACTACGCACCCCGAAGCCCGGCCTATCCGACCCGAGGTACGCAGCGTGTCCGTTCTGGTTCTGATTCTCGCCGTGAGCGCTGCCTGCTGCCTGGGCTTCGGATTCGTGCTCCAGCAGAGCGCGGCCCAGCGGGCGCCCCTCAGCGACTTCCTCTCGCCGCGACTGCTCCTCGACCTGATGCAGGTGCCGCGCTGGCTGGGCGGCATCGCGCTGATGGTGGCCGGCATGGCCCTCGGGGCGATCGCCCTGAGCCAGGGCGAGATCTCCCTGGTCGAGCCGCTCCTCGCCACCAACCTCCTGTTCGCCCTGGCCCTCTCCCGCAAGCAGACCAGACAGCCCCTGGGCCGCCAGGGCTGGACCGGCCTCGCGCTGCTCGCGGGCGGTGTCACCGCCTTCATCGTCGCGGGCGAGCCGCGCGGCGGCACCGCGGTCAGCGACCCCTTCCGGCACTGGCTGATCATCGGCGCCATGATCGGCCTGGCCCTCCTGCTGACGACGTACGCGAAGCGCTCCCGGCTGAGCGCCGCCCCCGTCCTGCTCGCCCTCGCCGCCGGTCTCCTCTACGGCGTCCAGGACGCACTCACCCGGGTCAGCGGCGAGCGCTTCACCCAGGGCGGCCTCACCGAGCTGGTGACGGGCTGGCAGCCGTACGGCGTGGCGGCGCTCGGGGTGGCCGGCCTGATCCTGGTCCAGAGCGCCTTCGAGACCGCGCCCCTGCGGATGTCGCTGCCCGCCCTCACCGCCGCCCAGCCGCTGGCGGGCATCCTGTGCGGAGTGGGCTTCCTGGGCGACCGCCTGCGCACCGACACGGGGGCCCTCGCCTGGGAGGCCGCCGGCCTCGCGGCGATCGTCGGCGGAATCGTCCTCCTCGGCCTGCACCCGTGCATGCCGAGCGGCACGGCGAAGCCGCAGCGGGTCCAGGCCCTGCAGCGCAGCTGAGAGCCTGGGTCGGACACAGGCTCTGCCGTCCTGCTTGGATGGCGGCATGACGAGCCCCGCAGACGAAATCCTCGACATCGTCGACGAGAACGACCAGGTCGTCGGCCAGTCCCCACGCGGCGAGGCCTACGCCAAGGGCCTGCGCCACCGCTGTGTCTTCATCCAGGCCCGGGACGCGGAAGGCCGCCTGTTCGTCCACCGCCGCACCCCCACCAAGCTGGTCTTCCCCTCCCTCTACGACATGTGGGTCGGCGGAGTGGTCGGCGCGGGCGAGTCCTACGACGACGCCGCGCTGCGCGAGGCCGAGGAGGAACTCGGCGTCTCCGGCCTCCCGAGCCCGCGCTTCCTGTTCAAGTTCCTCTACGACGACGGCGCCGGCCAGACATGGTGGTCGGCGGTGTACGAGGTCCGCTGCGAGCTGCCGGTCAGCCCGCAGGTGGAGGAGGTGGCCTGGCACGCCTTCCTGCCGGAGGCGGAGGTGCAGCGGCGGCTGACGGAATGGGAGTGGGTTCCGGACGGCCTGGCGGCGTACGAGCGGCTTTTGTCAGCCCGTCCGGCGATTGAGGACGAGGCCCCTTAAGGGCCGAGGCGGGGGTCTGGGGGCGGCAGCCCCCCAGCCGACGGCGCCGGACGAAGCTGGATAAGGTCGTAAGCGTGATCGAATTCGCGCGAAACGTCCGGCTCTGGTTCGCCCCGGAACAGGTCCGGAGCGAGGGCGGAACGCCGGACTACCGCTTCTCCCTGGCGAACGAGCGCACCTTCCTGGCCTGGCTGCGCACCGCCCTCGCCCTGATCGGCGGCGGCTTCGCGGTGGACCAGTTCCTGCCGGATCTGCGCTGGGCCTGGCGCGTGGGGCTGGCGCTCGCGCTGCTCGGCGCGGGCGTGCTGTGCTCGCTGCGCGCGGTCAACCACTGGATGCGCTGCGAACGGGCCATGCGGCGCGGCGAGGATCTGCCGGTCTCACGGTTCCCCGCGCTGCTGAGCATCGTCGTCGCCGTCGTGGCCGTGGCGATGGTCGTCGTCGTCCTCGTCGGGTGGGAGGGATGAACGCCGGCCCGGGCCAGGACCGCGACCCCGGCCTCCAGCCGGAGCGGACCCGGCTCGCCTGGCGGCGTACGACGCTGGCGAGCACCGTGGCCGCCGTCCTCGCCACGAAGACCGCGCTGCACGGCAGCGTCTCCGCGGTGGGGATCATCGCCTGCGCCCTGTGCTGCGCCCTCTGGCTGGGCTTCCTGCTCGTCGCCCACCGCCGCATCAGCGCCCTGGCGTCCTCGGGCAGCCCCCTGGCACTCGCCCCCCGGCATGCCACGGCGGCGGCCCTGTGCACGGTGGCCCTGGCCGCGTGCGGGGTGGCACTGGTCCTCTGACCAGGTCCGACGACTTTCACGGGCTCGCTCCTCCGGCGCACGCGGACGCCACGCAAGCCGAATGGTCCGATATGCACCATTCACATGGCACCCTGTCCGACGTCATCAGCCGCATTTCCCGAAGGCGAGCCCCCCATGACCACCCTCCACCTGGAACACACCTCTCACGCCCACATCCACGGCTCCGACTGCGGACACACGCAGGTGCCGCACGGGGACCACGTCGACTACGCGCACGACGGACACCTGCACCGCGAGCACGGCGGCCACTGGGACGAGTGCGAGCCGGACGGGCACGCACCCCACGAGGGTCACGACCACCGGCACGGCGAGGGCTGCGGACACGAGAGCGTCCTGCACGGCGACCACGTCGACTACCTGCACGACGGCCATCGGCACGCCCCGCACGACGGCCACTGGGACGACCACTGAGCCTGCCGGAAAAGGCCGGAACCAGGCGGTCGACAGCTCCCCGCGCCACCGCGCCGGGAGCTGTCGGCTTATCGTGGCTCGAATCACGTTCGGCGCACGCACTGGACGACATACCGACCGGTCGGCATCATAGTCGGGAACCGTTCTGACGCCCGTGAAGGAGCACCGATGAGCCCCGACCACCCGCCAGGTCTCGATCTCGACCGGCTGCGCGGCCTGCTCGACCAGGAGCGGCCCGGCCTGGTGCACGGCCCCCTGACCGGCCGGCTGATCGAGGGCGGGCGGTCGAACCTCACGTACGCCGTCTCGGACGGCACCTCGAAGTGGGTCGTGCGCCGCCCCCCGCTCGGCCATGTCCTGGCCACCGCGCACGACATGAAGCGCGAGCACCGGGTGATCAGCGCACTGCACCCGACGAACGTGCCGGTGCCGACGCCGGTGTTGCTGTGCGAGGACGAGGAGGTGCTGGGGTCGCCGTTCTACGTCATGGAGTTCGTGGAGGGCACGCCGTACCGCACGGCCGACCAGCTCGCCCCGCTCGGCCCGGAGCGCACCCGCGGCGCGGTGCTGTCCCTGGTGGACACGCTCGTCGAACTGCACGCGGTGGACCCCGCCGAGGTGGGCCTCGCGGACTTCGGCCGCCCCGAGGGCTTCCTGGACCGGCAGCTGCGCCGCTGGGGCAAGCAGCTGGACGCCTCCCGCAACCGTGACCTGGCCGGCATCGACGAGCTGCACGCCTCGCTGGGCCGGCAGCTGCCCGCCTCCCCCGCACCGGCCGTGGTCCATGGCGACTACCGGCTCGACAACGTCCTGATCGGTCAGGACGACCGGATCAAGGCGATCCTCGACTGGGAGATGTCCACCCTCGGCGACCCGCTCACCGACCTGGGCCTGCTGGTCATGTACAGCATGCCGCTGGGCATGCCCGACTCCCCGGTCTCCACGACCGCCGAGGCCCCCGGCCACCCGGATCCGGCCGAGCTGATCGAGCGGTACGCCGCCCGCTCCGGGCGCGACGTCTCGTCCGTGTCCTGGTACACGGCGTTCGCCTGGTTCAAGCTCGCCGTGATCCTCGAAGGCATCCACTACCGCTACACGCTGGGCCAGACGGTCGGCCGCGGCTTCGACCGCATCGGCGACCTGGTGCCCGTGTTCATCGAGCACGGCCTGACCACTCTTCAGGAAGGCTGACAGACCATGGACTTCGCGTTCGACGCGCGCACCGAGGAACTGCGCGTCAAGCTGCTCGCCTTCATGGACGAGTACGTCTACCCGGCCGAGGCGGTGGCGGAGGAGCAGCGGGCCGCGCTGGCCTCCCCCTGGGACACCCCTGCCGTGGTGGAGGAGCTGAAGGCCGAGGCGCGCCGGCAGGGCCTGTGGAACCTCTTCCTGCCGGACGCCGAGCACGGCGCCGGACTGACCAACCTCCAGTACGCCCCGCTGGCCGAGATCACCGGCCGCAGCCCGCAGCTGGCGCCGACGGCCACGAACTGCGCGGCCCCCGACACCGGCAACATGGAGGTGCTCGCGCAGTTCGGCGACGAGCAGCAGAAGAAGCAGTGGCTGGAGCCGCTGCTGGCGGGCGAGATCCGCTCGGCGTTCGCGATGACCGAGCCGGAGGTGGCCTCGTCCGACGCCACCAACATCACCACGCACCTCGAGCGGGACGGCGACGAGTACGTCATCACGGGCCGCAAGTGGTACATCTCCGGGGCGATGAACCCGGACTGCAAGATCTTCATCGTGATGGGCAAGACGAACCCGGACGGCGCGGACATCCGCCGCCAGCAGTCCATGGTCCTGGTGCCCCGCGACACCCCTGGCGTCACCGTCAAGCGGGCGATGCAGGTCTTCGGCTACGAGGACCACTACCACGGCGGCCACGCCGAGGTGATCTTCGACCACGCGCGCGTGCCGGTGTCCAACCTGATCGGCGAGGAGGGCGGCGGCTTCGCCATCGCCCAGGCCCGCCTGGGTCCGGGCCGTATCCACCACTGCATGCGGCTCATCGGCATGGCGGAGCGGGCGATCGAGCTGATGTGCCGCCGGGCGGTGTCCCGTACGGCCTTCGGCAAGGCGCTGGCCCAGCAGGGCGTGGTGCACAACTGGATCGCCGACGCGCGCGTGACGGTGGAGCAGCTGCGGCTGCTCGTCCTCAAGACGGCCTGGCTGATGGACACGGTCGGCAACAGGGGGGCCCACGCGGAGATCCAGGCCATCAAGATCGCCACGCCTCGCGCGGTCGTCGACATCATCGACCGGGCGATCCAGCTGCACGGCGCGGGCGGCGTCAGCCAGGACTTCCCGCTGGCCGAGCTGTACGCCGGCGCGCGGACACTGATGATCGCGGACGGCCCGGACGAGGTGCACCAGCGGTCGCTGGCGCGCCGGGAGCTGAAGAAGTACCTGTAGGGCATGGGTGAGGGGCGGTCGCCGTGGCGACCGCCCCTCACCCGTGTACGTCCTACGGCCGCAGCGCCCGCAGCAGCAGGTCCGCCAGGTGGTCGGCGACCTCCTGCGGGCTCATCGGCCCGTCCGGGCGGTACCAGGTCGACAGGTGGTGCACGGAGCCGAAGTGGTAGTCCACCACCAGGTCGGCGGGTGTCGCCTTGGAGAAGACGCCCGCCTGCTGCCCCTCCTCCACCAGCGCACGGAAGCGCTCGTGGTAGCGCCGGCGCTCCGCACGCACCTGCTTGTTCTTCTCCGGGCTCAGGTGGTGCATGGAACGGAAGAAGATCATCGCGTCGTCGAGGTTCTCGATCGTCGTGACGACGACATCGGCCGCCGCGCCCCGCAGGCGCTTCTCGATCGGCTCGTCGGCGTCCGCGAACGCGTCGAGGCGCTCCTGCTGGAGGCGCAGGACACGCGAGTACACCTCGTGCAGGAGGTCGTCCTTGGAGCCGAAGTAGTGGTACAGCGCCCCCTTGGTGACGCCGGCCGCTTCGACGATCTCCTGCACGGAGGTGCGGTCGTAGCCCTGCTCGGCGAAGAGCCGGGTGGCGGCGGCCAGCAGCCGCTGCGGGACGGGAGTACCGTCACCGTCCGTCGTTCTGGGCACTGTGCCGCCACCTGCCTTTCAAGCTCTCTGCCTGTATCTGTTCGCTGGTTATTCGCTGTCCTGCGGCCGGGAACGAAGCTCCCGACGGAGGATCTTCCCACTCGCCGTCTTCGGCAAGTCGGGCAGGATCTCCACCTGCCGCGGGTACTTGTAGGCGGCCAGTCTCTCCTTGCAGTACGTCGCGAGTTCACCCGGGTCCGTGTCGGCGCCCGGACGAAGGCTGATGTACGCCTTGACGGTCTCCCCGCGATACCCGTCCGGCACCCCGACGACGGCCGCCTCACGGACCGCGGGATGCGTGTAGAGGACGTCCTCGACCTCGCGCGGCCACACCTTGAAACCGGACGCGTTGATCATGTCCTTCTTGCGGTCGACGACGTACAGCCAGCCCTGCTCGTCCATGAAGCCGATGTCGCCGGTGCGCAGCTCACCGCCCGGGAAGGTCTCGGCGGTCGCCTCCGGCCGCCGCCAGTAGCCGGGCACCACCTGCGGCCCGCGGACGACGATCTCGCCCTGCTCGCCGAAGGGCACCTCCTTGCCCTGGTCGTCGACGATGCGTACGAGGGTGTCGGGACCGGGCAGCCCCACGGCCAGCGTGCCGGAGGCCGGGTCGACGGGCGCCTCGAGGCCGGGCGGCACGGAGGCACAGGGCGCGGTGCACTCGGTCAGCCCGTAGCCGTTGCGGATGTACGGGCCGAAGCCCGCCCGGAACTTCTCCACCAGGGCGGGCGGCACGGGCGCACCGCCGCTGGAGATGTTCACGAACGAGGAGAAGTGCTCCCGGGTGGCGTCCGGGTGGGCGCCCAGCGCCATGAAGGCGGTCGACGGGCCGACCGTGTAGTGCGGCCGGTGCTCGGCGAACGCCTCCAGCACGACACCCGCCTCGAAGCGGTACGTCAGCACGAGCGTGCCCGCGCTGTTGAGACACGCACCGAGCTGGCACACCATCCCGGTGATGTGGAACAGCGGCGCCAGCGCGTAGTACACGGGTGGGTCCGGCAGAGCGAGCCCGGTCCGCTGCCGCTCCGCGTTGTACATGATGTTGCCGTGCGTGTTGGTGGCGCCCTTGGGGGTGCCGCTGGTGCCCGAGGTGTAGCTGATCAGCGCGATGTCCGACGGCGTGAGCCGGCGGCCCTCGGGCGCCTCGTACCCGGCGCGGGCCACGGTCGTCAGATCGGCGGCGTCCGCGGCCTGCGGCAGCCGCTCGAAGCCCAGCACCCGCGCGTCGCCACGCGTCTGGAAGTCCAGCTCGCAGGCGGTCAGCACGATCTGCACGGGCGAGCCTTCGGCCGTGTCCCGCAGATACGACTCCCAGGCCCGGTCGGTGCAGATGAGCGCCGTGACCTCGCCGTCCCGCAGGACGTGTCCGACCTCCCCGGACTTGTACATGGGGTTGACGGGCACGACGATCGCCCCCGCCTTCCAGGCGCCCAGCAGTGCCAGCACGAAGAGCGGGGAGTTCTGCAGCAGGATCGCCACCCGGTCGCCGCGCTCCAGGCCGCGGGCGGCCAGATGTCCGGCGACCGAGTCGCTCAGCTCGTCGACCTCGCGGTAGCTCAGCCGCCCGTCGAAGTAGGCGAGGAAGGTGCGCTCCGGGGCCTCGGCGACCGACCGGCGCAGCGCGTGCACCAGGGAGTCGGCGGGCTCTATCGGTCCGCGCTGGGCCTCGTTCAGCAGGGCCACCCAGGGCCGTGCGGCGTAGGAGGAGCCGGTCATCGCGCCTCCTCCCACTTCTGCTGGAGGTGGTTCATGTTCGTCAGCCAGTGGTCGGGGTGGGTGGCCCTGGCCTGGTAGTACCCGGCGACCTCGGGATGCGGCAGGATCAGGAACCGGTCCTCCTCGATCCCCTTGAACAGGGCGTCGGCGACGTCCGCCGGCTCGATCGCGGTCGGCTGCAGCACCAGGTCGCCCGCGGTTCCGGTGGCGGCCAGCATGTCGGTGCGCACACCCTGCGGACAGATGGCGTGCACCTTGAGCCCCCGGTGCCGGTACGTGAGCGACAGCCACTCGGCGAAGGCGTACGCACCGTGCTTGGTGACGCTGTAGGAGGGCGCCCCGATCATGGTCAGCAGCCCGGCGGCGGAGACGGTGGACACGAAACGACCGCTGCCCCGCTCCAGCCACTCGGGAAGCAGCTCATGAGCGGCACGGACATGGGCCATCAGGTTGACGTCCCAGGAGACGGCCCAGGACTTCTCGTCCAGCGGCTGCCCCGGCCCCGCGTCCTCGAAGGCGACACCGGCGTTGGCGCAGAAGACGTCGATGGATCCGCCGAGCGCGTCCCGGGCGTCGGCGACGATCGCGGAGGCGTCCCCGGGCACGGCTGTACCGCCGATCTCCTCGGCCACAGCCTTGGCCCGGTCCGCATCAAGATCGTTCACAACGACCCGGGCCCCTTCGGCGGCGAACCGCCGGGCGAGGGCGGCCCCGATCCCGCCTCCCGCTCCGGTGACGACCACTCCGGCATCCTGCACGGCTTCCACCATCGGTCTCCTTCGACTGCGGCTCTGGCTGCCCGCCAGACTAACCGGTCGGTATGTAACAGGAAAGAGGTGCCTGCAACACCGTCAAGGGGCGCGGGGAACTGCGCGACAAGCCACCACGAACCCGCACCTTCCCCACGACCTGCGGCAGCAATACCGTGCACCCCATGCGCCTATCCAGACGAGCCTTACTCGCAGCGACAACGGCAGCAGCGTCCCTCGCCTCGGCACCCCCGGCCTCGGCGGCCACCCCAACCAAAAAACTCCGCACCGGCTTCGAGCGCCTCTCCGCAGCAGGCTACGCACTCCTCGACGGGCAACGAGTCGGAATCGTCACCAACCCCACCGGGGTGACCCGAGACGTCCACCACATCGTCGATGTGATGCACGCGGACAACCGCGTGAACCTGGGGGCCGTCTTCGGTCCCGAACACGGCTTCCGCGGCACCGCCCAGGCAGGTGGCTCCGAAGGCGGCTACGACGACCCCGCCACCGGCCTGCCCGTCTACGACACGTACCTCAAGAGCGGCCGGCCCCTCGCCGACGTCTTCACGGCGTCCGGCGTCGACACGGTCGTCTTCGACATCCAGGACGTCGGCGCCCGCTTCTACACGTACATCTGGACGCTGTACGACTGCATGGAGGCCGCCCAGCTCGCCGGCAAACGCTTCGTCGTCCTCGACCGGCCGAACCCGGCGACCGGCCGCGCGGCCCAAGGCCCGGTGCTGCACAAGGAGTTCGCGACCTTCGTGGGACGGCAGCCGATCTCCCAGGCGCACGGCATGACGGTCGCGGAGCTGGCCCGGCTGTTCAACGGGGAGTTCCTGACCACCCCCGTGCCCCTGGAGACCGTACTGATGTCGGGATGGAAGCGCTCGGAGTTCTACGACGCCTGGTCGCTGCCCTGGGTGCCGCCGAGCCCCAACATGCCGACGCCCGACACGGCGCTGGTGTACTCCGGGACGTGCCTGTTCGAGGGCACCAATCTGTCGGAGGGCCGCGGCACCACCCGCCCCTTCGAGCTGCTCGGCGCGGAGGGCATCGACGGGAGGTGGGCGGCCGCGGCGAACGAACTCGCCCTGCCAGGTGTCCACTTCAGGGAGGCGTACTTCGCGCCGACCTTCTCCAAGTTCCAGGGGAAGACCATCGGCGGCGTGCAGATCCACGTGCACGACCGGGCCGCCTACGACCCGGTCCGTACCGGGATCGCGCTGCTGGTGACC
This sequence comes from Streptomyces sp. NPDC001137, assembly GCF_040298885.1. Classification (NCBI taxonomy): domain Bacteria; kingdom Bacillati; phylum Actinomycetota; class Actinomycetes; order Kitasatosporales; family Streptomycetaceae; genus Streptomyces; species Streptomyces sp. NPDC001137. The sequence continues at coordinate 102,155 of NZ_JBEPBA010000004.1, read as the reverse complement.
GCCAAGAAGGTGTGGAGCGGCTTCGGCTGGCGCTCCGACAACTGGATCGACAAGCTCACGGGCTCCACGGGTGTGCGTACGGCGATCGACGCGGGCGCGGGCACCGACGAGGTGGTGGCGGGCTGGCAGGAGGAACTCGCCGCGTTCCGGCGGATTCGAAAGGAATACCTCCTCTACAAGTGAGTCGGGACGTATGGCCATCCTCGGCCGGTAGCAGGACGATGCGCCCACATCGCACTGCTACGGGGGACGAGGGGGCCTGTCATGGCACAGCCGGCAATGAGTGTGACTCCTTACTGGGAGCTGACCTTCGACGCGGACGGGGACGTCGACGGGCGGGAGCGGGACCGGCTGCTCGCCGAGGTCACGGACCGCAAAGTCCGTGACCTGATCGTCTTCGCACACGGCTGGAACAACGACCGCTCGGGCGCGACCGCCCTCTACAGCCGGTTCTTCGCGCCGTTCCCGCAGCTCGCGGCCCAGGCGAGGATCGGGTACGTGGGCGTGATCTGGCCGTCGATGCGGTTCTGCGACGAGCCGATCCCCGACTTCCCGAAGTCCGTGGTGGCCATGGAGGCGGAGACCACCCCGGCGCCCGCGCTCGACAAGGACACCCGGCACGCGCTCATGGAGACGTTCCCCGGGCGGGCCACCGTCGTCGACCAGATCGCACGGATGCTGGAGCAGCGGCCCGAGAACGAGCTGGAGGAGTTCGGGCGGCTGGTCCGGCTGCTGGTGGAGCTCGTGCCGGGCGGGCCGCAGCCGCTGTTCGCGGCGGACACCCTCGCGGAGGGTGTCCCGCAGAGCGAGCCGGTGCTGTTCACCGGCGACACGGCGACGCTCTGCGACGAGTTCGCGCGGGCGCTGGTCGCGGTCCGGTCCGGTGGCGACGCGGAGGGTTTCTCGTTGCCGAACCCCTGGGACGGAGCGAAGGAACTGCTGCGGCAGGCGACGTACTACGCGATGAAACGGCGTGCGGGCACGGTCGGCGAGCGGGGGCTCGGCCCCGTGGTCGGGCAGCTCGCCGCCTCCGCCCCCGGCGTGCGCGTGCACCTCGTGGGGCACAGCTTCGGCGGCCGGCTGGTGTCGTTCGCGCTGCGCGGGCTGCCCCAGGGCGTGCGCACGGTGAAGTCGGTGACGCTGCTGCAAGGGGCGTTCTCGCACTACGCGTTCGCGGCACGGCTGCCGTACGACGCCCATGCGGGAGGGGTGCTGCAGGGCCAGCAGAACCGCGTCGACGGCCCTCTGGTGTGCTGCTACTCCCACTTCGACTCGGCGCTCGGCACGATCTACCCGCTGGCCTCGCGCATGGCGGACGACGCACAGGGCGTCGTCCAGGGAACCACGGAGGGCTTCGGCATCGCGGCGATGCTGGGCGCCAAGTGGGGTGCGATGGGGCACGACGGTGTGCAGGCCGTGCCGGGCACGCGCGCGTACAAGCTCGCGGACGCCCTGACCAGCACCCTGCCGGCCTCGGGTTGCGTCAACATCGACGCCGCGGCCGTGGTCAGGAGCGGCGGACCACCCGCCGGTGCGCACAGCGACATCGTGCACCGGGAGCTGGCCCAGGTGGTGCTGGCGGCGGGCCGCATCCGCTGACCCGCCGCCGCTGGTCCGTCACCGGTGCGAGGTGTACTCCACCACCTGCTGGAAGGTGGGCCGGTTCTGCCAGCTGATGTTGTAGTGCTTGATGCCGCCGAGCGTGCGCTGCACGATCGAGTCGGCGCACCACTGGTCGCCCGGCGAGCACAGGGAGTCGCCGGGGTAGACGGTCGACGCGGAGGTGCCGGCCGCCGTCTTCAGGGTGCTGATCAGGATGTCCCGGCAGGAACTGAGGCTGCCGCCGCCGCAGTACTTCTGCGCCAGCGGCCCCTGCACGGAATCACCGAGCACCGCCCGGATGTCCTTGTCGATGTAGCTCCACCAGCCGTACTGGAAGGAGCTGCCGGCGTGCGAGCCGGTCGGCCCGTGTGCGGCCGACGGGGACTCGTCGACGGGCAGGTTGTTGGTGAAGGCGGTGTACAGATCGCTGCCGAGGCCCGGTTGGAACTCGGCCTTCACCAGCAGCGGCCACCAGGCGTCCAGGATGCGGATCGCGTCGGCGTTGGCGTATTTCTTCGAACCGGCCGACGTCTCGGTCCGCTTGGCGCCCGCGGTCACCCACGCCTGCAGCTTGCTCACGGCGTCCGCGGCGGTGGAGTCGGTCACCGTGCTGCTGTTGATGACCTTGAGCAGCTTCGGCAGCACGTCCTCCGCCCGCAGATCCTCCAGTGCCGCGTCCGCCATGGCCTGCACCAGCTTGGTACGGGTCACCCCGCCGGCCGCGACCAGCTTCTTCACCCGGTCCTCCAGCAGGTTGCCGCGGTGCACGGACCCGTCGCCCCAGGGCGCGGTCGTGTAGTCCTTGGCCTGCTTGTTGTTCCAGGAGATGTAGTAGTCCTGGTCGATGGAGTTGGGGTGAGCGGAGGCCGGTGTGTAGTCGGCGGTGTTCGTCGTCGGGTCCCAGTTCTTCCACTCGTAGGCCGCCTGCCCCCACACCGGGAACTCGGCGTCGACGCCGCTCGCCCGCACGGGGTTGTTGCCGCTGTTGTAGTACGCGGTGTGCTGGGAGTCGGCGTAGAACCAGTTGAAGGTGTAGTTGATGTGCTGCGCCGCGCTCTGGAAGTCCTGCGGGCCCTTGACGTAGTCGGGGTCGTTGAGCATCTGGAAGCCGATGATCGAGTCGGCCTCGTGCATGTAGGACGAGCGCAGGGTGGTGTACGCGACCTTCTTGCCGCCGACGGTCGCCCGGTACTGCACCGGCCCGTATTTCGTGCGCCAGACTCTCATCGTGTACGAGCCCGCCGCGGTGCCGTCGGCCGTGGTCGGCTTCCAGGAGTTGGTCTGCTCGACCTTGTCCATGGCCGTGCAGGTGCCGTGGAACAGATAGTGGTAGTCGTCCTGGCACAGCTCGACGGCGTAGGTGTCGATGATGTCCTGGCCGGAGGTGGTCGCGGACCACGAGTAGTCCTGGCCGCGGCCCAGTTCGACGTACATGCTCAGGCCGGCGAAGGAGGCGCCGCGGGCGCTGAGGCCCGGTCCCTGGAGCTCCTGGAGCATGAGCAGCTGGGGCGCGAAGTAGCCGGTCTGCGGGCCGAAGACGGCGATCGGGTGCCCGCTGGCGGTGTACTTGCCGCTCACCACCAGGGCGTTGGACATGCCGCGTCTGGCCGAGCTGAGCGCGGTCGTGGTCGCCGCCTTGGAGGCGGCGGTGGCGCTCTGGCTCGCCCCGGTGCCGGTGGCGTCGTAGACCAGCGGCTCGGTCGTCACCGAGCCGGCGTCCGGCAGGGCCTCGCCCTGGGCGGTGTCGGGCTTGGTGGCGTACGGGAAGCTCTCGCCGTTGTGGACGGTGAGCACGGCCTCGGGGTCGTTGCGCTCGCGGAAGGACTCCCAGACCTTGGTGCCTTCCGCGACGCCGTACTTGGACTGGGCGGCCAGGAGTGAGATCGCGTTGTTGACCTCGCCGCCGCCGCCGGCGCCGAACAGGGCACCGATGACGGAACCCAGCGCCACCAGGTCGGTGATCTTGAAGTGGTCGATGGTGCCGGCGTTGGTGATCGAGTCCTTGTGACCGGTCAGGACGTACTCGCCGGGGAAGTAACGGCCGCTGTCGGAGGCGTCGATGTAGGCGTTGATGCCGGCCAGGTAGGCGTTGGCGTCGGCGAGGGCCTGCCGGCCGCGGGCGCCGTTGGTCGCGACGGCGTTGTCGATCTGGGCCTGCAGGTCGGCCTCGCTGTAGGGGGCGTTGCGGTAGAACTGCTGCTCCAGGCCCTGGTTGGAGGCCGCGCCGCCCGCGAACGTCGTCAGCTGGCCGCGTCCCACGTGCCGGAAGACGTCCATGAGCCACAGCCGGTCCTCAGCTGCGGCATATCCGGCGCCGAACTCCGTGCCGTATCTGGTGGTGCCGGTGATGTGCGGAATGCCCGCCTTCTTGTCGCGGACGATCGTCACGTCGGTGCGGCCCGCAGGCTTCTCGGTGGAGGCGACTTGATCGGAAGGGACCCCGAACGACGCGTCGTTGAAGAAGGTGTTGATCGTCGAGTCGGTGAGCGAGGAGTACCCCTTGGCCAGGTTGGCGTACGGGCCGAGCTGGTCCTCCGCATGGTCGGGCTGGGTGCCGAACGCCTGGTTGAGCAGGACCTGGGCGAGGGTCGCGTTGCCGTTCTCACCGGGCGGCAGGATGTCGGAACACTGGCCGCCGCAGTAGTCGTTCGAGGTGGCGGCCGCGGCCGTCGCCTGGGTGAGTGGGGACAAAAGTCCAGCAATCAGGACGCATATGGATGCGGTCTTCAGGAACCCGGCGAGTCTGCCGGGAGTTCTCAGTCTGACTGGGGCGCTACGAGAGGTACGCCAGGGCATGGCAGCTCCTACCGACGGGGGTGAGCCGGGACGTTACCGCCGGTATCCCCGGGAGTGAAGATGAACATGCGTCAAGTTTTGGAGTGGGCGGGACGGCTTATGGAGGGCATCGGAAATCGGATGGAGCCGAATCGCTTGTCGATACGTCTATTCGGCGACGTCCGTACGACGACGCCGAAGTGACCGAAGTACAGGTGCAGGTGTGACGGAGGTGCAGGGCGATGGCCGGTTTCCGGAGTCTGGCGAGACAGGTCCGCGACCCGCGGTGCGATCTGGCACTGCGGCGCTACTCACTGCGCAAGTGCCTTGAGAGGTTTGCCCCTTACGGGCACAGGGCGACCTGGGACCATTTGTGCTCCCGGGCAGGGTTCGGTCCCGAGGACCGCTCTCCCGACCCGGCGCGGCTCGTGGCCGCACTGGAGGAGCTGGAAGAAGCGCGTTCGGTCTGGCTGGCCTACGAGGTCGAGTTCGCCGAGCGGCGCAAGAAGGAAAAGCACGACGGGCTGCGCCGGCCGGGCACGGTGGACGACTGGCACCGGCTGACCTGGGGCGGTTTCGGTGTCGCCTGGTGCGACGACCCACGGGTGCACCCCCGTGAACCGCTTGCGGAGGTGCTGCGCCGGCTGATCTCCGGCCTGGAGCGTGAGCCGGGCTCCGGTTGCCCGGTGTGCGGCGCGGAGCGCCTGATCTGGAAGTACGACCTGGACCACGAACCCTCCTCGGGTCCGGTCTGCACTCACTGCGGAATTCTCGTGCCACGGCCCGTGCTCAGTCCCGAGGCCCTGGCGGACGCAAGGCGCGGAAGGCTGCTGGTGTCGGCCTAGTACGGCGGGGGTGCGCCGGGGATGCCGCACCCCCTGTATGTCCCTGTTGTCGGCTTGTCCTCGTTGTCAGTGGTGACTGGCACCATCGAGACATGGTGCAGGTGTGTCTCAACGGGCCCCGGGGGGCCGCCGACGGAGCGATGGTTCCGCTGACTCCACAAGCCATGGCCGAGTCCGCGGCGCAAGCCGTCGCGGCCGGGGCCACGGACATCCACGTCCACCCCAAGACACCCTGCGGGCGCGACTCGTTGTCGCCCCGCGTGATCGGCCCGGTCCTCGAGGCGATACGGGCGCGGGTGTCGGTGCCGGTGGGCGTGACCACGGGCGCCTGGGCGGAACCGGATCCTGCGGCACGGATGGAGCGCGTCCTGAGCTGGGCCGCGCTCTCCGAGCTTCCTGACCACGCCTCGGTCAACTGGCATGAGGAGGGCGCCGAGCAGATCGCCGCCGCGCTGCTCGACCTGGGCGTGGAGGTCGAGGCCGGCATCTGGTCCGGGACGGACGGGGCGATACGGTTCGCGGCCTCACCCCTGGCCCCGAGAGTGCTCCGCGTACTCGCCGAGGTGACGGACACCTCGCCGGACACGGCGGAGGAGACAGCGCGCGCGCTGATCACGGACCTGGGCCCGCACCCGGCCGCCCCCGTGCTGCTGCACGGCGAGGACGGCGGGGCGTGGCCGGTGCTGCGGCTGGCGGGGCGGCTCGGGCTCGCGACCCGGATCGGCCTGGAGGACACCCTGTTCCTGCCGGACGGGGAACGGGCCCTGTCCAACGCCCAGTTGGTCGCCGAAGCCCTGGCCCAGTACGGGTGCGCCCAGCGCTCGTCATAGGGCGGCGCGAGGAGCTCGGCACGGGTCGCCGGATCGGCCTCGCCCTGAGCGCGGAGGCGGGCGGCGCCCGGGCCGGCCGGCCGGCTGCGCAGGTCCGCGAGGCCGGCGTCCTCGCTGTCGTCGTACCACCAGGGAAGGGGGAGCGGTCGGACAGCAGGTCGTAGAGCCAGCCGTCGGCGGAGATCGACGGCACGGTGCGGTGGCTGGATGCGGCCGAACTGCTGGGCGGGGAGGTGCCGTTGGTGCCGCGGCTTTACGAGGGGGCGTACGACGTCGAGCGGGTGCTGGAGGTTGCGAGCGGGCGGGAGACCGTGTCGGGGCGGGGGCCGCATCTGCGGGAGGGTGTGGTGATCCGGCCTGCGGTGGAGCGGTACAGCGCGGTGACCGGGGCGCGGGCGATCGCGAAGGCGGTGAGTGCGGCTTATCTGACGCGGAAGGGTGGGACCGAGTACGAGTGAGCGTGGGTTGCGTGGTCATCGCCCTAGCTGCGGGCAGTCGTGCCGCTGGGGCGGCACCCGTCCCAAAGACAGCGGCGCCCCGCACACGCGGGCAAGCCCCCCGCCCGCACCAGCGCCGGGCCACAAGCTAAGCGCGCTTCCCCCTGCGCTCCACCATCAGCCGCGACCCCGTCAGCCGTTCGCCGAACACGTCGTCCGGGTTGGACAGGACGCATCCGTCCAGCGAGAGACAGCCGCAGCCGATGCAGTCGGTCAGGTGGTCGCGGAGCCGGTTGAGCTGGCTGATGCGTTCGTCGAGCTCGGAACGCCAGGCCTCGGAGAGCCGGGCCCAGTCCTCCCGGGTGGGAGTGCGTTCCTCGGGGAGCTCCGCGAGCGCCTCACGGATGGTGGCCAGGGGGATGCCGACGCGCTGCGCGGCGCGCACGAAGGCGACCCGGCGCAGCGTGTCGCGGTGGTAGCGGCGCTGGTTGCCCGCGGTCCGCCGGCTGCTGATCAGACCCTTGGACTCGTAGAAGTGCAGGGCGGAGACGGCGGCGCCGCTGCGCGCGGCGAGCTGGCCGACCGTGAGCTCGTGGATCTTCTCTGGAATCTGGGGCACCCCTCGAACCCTACCGATCCGTACCCGGCCGCTGTCCGTTGACATTGGTTTCGCGTGCGACCATGCTAAGCAGTTGCTTAGACATAGTGTTCAGAGCATGAGCGAGGCATGGGAGGCCGGGACATGGCAGAGCCGAGGATCTTCACGTCCGCCGACGAGCTGAAGGCGGCGGTGGGCGAGCAGCTGGGGTACACCGACTGGCTGGAGATCGACCAGAAGCGGATCGATCTCTTCGCGGAGGCCACCGGCGACCACCAGTGGATCCACGTCGATCCGGAGAAGGCCGCGGCCGGGCCCTTCGGGACGACGATCGCGCACGGCTATCTCACCCTGTCGCTGCTGCCGCTCTTCGGCCCTCAGCTGATCAGCATCGAGGGTGTGAAGATGGGCGTCAACTACGGCACCAACAAGGTCCGTTTCCCCGCCCCCGTGCCGGTCGGCTCGCGTCTGCGCGCCACCGCGAGGATCAGCAGCGTCGAGGACGTGCCGGGCGGTATCCAGCTGGCCGTCGCCTACACCGTGGAGCGCGAGGGCGGGGACAAGCCGGTCTGCGTGGCCGAGTCGGTGGCCCGCTTCTACGTCTGAGCAGTGGCCCGGCGGGCTACTTGACCCCCACCATGCGCAGCACGAGGTCGGCGTCGAGCGCGCCGACCTCGTCGGGCGTCCAGGGCCCGTCGACGTTGAACCAGCGGGCGACGTCGATGCAGAGCGACATGACGGCGAGGGTGGTGCCCTTGACGTCCAGCACCTCGAACTCGCCGGAGGCGATGCCGTCCTCGATGATCCCGCGCACCTCGGCGTCGCACTGCCGACGCAGCGCGAGGATCTCCTCGCGGGCGTCCGGACCGAGCGAGTCCAGCTCGTACTGCACGACCCGGGCGGTGGTACGGCCGCCCGCGTGCCAGCGGACGAAGGAGCTCACCGCGTCGGCGAGCCGCTCGGTCGCGGTGCCCTCGCGCCGGGCCGCCGTCCGCAGGATCTCCAGGGCCTTCTCGTGACCGATCCGGCTGATCCGGTGGAGCAGCTCCTCCTTGGTCTTGTAGTGGATGTAGAGCGCGGCGGGACTCATGCCCGCGCGGCCCGCGATGTCACGGGTCGTCGTGGCGTGGTACCCGCGCTCGGCGAAGGCCTCCACCGCGGCGATCAGCAGCCGTCGGGCCGCGTCGGGCGTGACCTCGCCCCACGCGGACGTCTCGCCGCCGGTCGTCTCCTCCGCCGTACTCATCGCTCATTACCCCTCTCACCGACAGAGCCCCACCATACCGCCGAAGGTGAGCGAGCGCTTAGAGCGGCCGCTCAGAGCTTCTCGAAGCGGCTCAGAGCTTCTCGAAGCGGCTCAGAGCTTCTCGAAGGGGTGGTACGCGCGCTCCGCCGCCTCCTGCCGGTCCCGGATCACCTTGGCCAGGGTGAAGGCGGAGGTGACCAGGTACAGCACCGCGATCCCGAGGAACGCCCGCACCCAGGCGTCGGCGTTCAGCCGGAAGATGCCGATGGCGGTCGCGGCCATGGCGATCGCGAAGGAGGCGACGGCCTGGCCGTAGAAGGCGGCGGTGTTCTGCTGCTTGCCGGATGTGTCACTCATGGGGACAAGCGTCGGCGGATGTGGCCGGTACCACATCCGCCGAGATACTCAGCTCAGGTACTCAGAACGCCGAAACCCCCGTCAGGGCACGCCCGATGAGCAGTTTCTGGATCTGGCTCGTGCCCTCGTAGAGGGTCATCACGCGGGCGTCGCGCAGCAGCTTGCCCGCCGGGTACTCGTCGATGTAGCCGTAGCCGCCGAAGACCTGGAGGGCGTTGTTCGCGGCGCGGACGGCGGCCTCCGAGGCGAAGAGCTTGGCCTTGGAGGACTCGACGGCGAAAGGCTGCCCGCGGTCGATCAGGTCCGCGACCCGCCAGGTCAGCAGCCGGGCCGCGTCCACGTCGACGGCGATGTCGCTGATCAGCTCCTGTACGAGCTGGTGATGGGCGATCGGCTTCCCGAACTGCTCGCGCTCGCCCGCGTAGATCACCGCCGCGTCCAGCGCGGCCTGGGCGATGCCCACACAGCCCGCCGCGACCGACATCCGCCCCTTGGCCAGGGCCGACATGGCGACCGAGAAGCCCTTGCCCTCCTCCCCCAGCAGCGCGGAGGCGGGCACCCGGACGTCCTCCAGGACCAGCTCGGCGGTCGCCTGGCCCCGCAGGCCCAGCTTGCCGTGGATGGTGCGGCGGGTGAGGCCGGGGCTGTCGGCCGGCACGAGGAAGGCGGAGACGCCCTTGTGGCCGGGGGCGTCGGTGGAGCGGGCGAACAGCAGCACCACATCGGCCCAGGTGCCGTTCGTGATGAACATCTTGGTGCCGTTGATGACGTAGTCCTCGCCGTCGCGCACCGCGCGCGTGGTGAGGTTCCCGGCGTCGGAGCCGGTGCCCGGCTCGGTGAGGCCGAAGCAGCCGACGTGCTCGCCGGAGGTGAGCCCCGGCAGCCACTGCCGCTTCTGGTCCTCGCTCCCCCAGGCGGCGATCGTCTTGGCGACCAGCCCGAGCGAGACGGACACGATGCCGCGCACGGAGGAGTCGCCGCGCCCGAGCTCCTCGGTGACCAGGCAGTACGCGAGGTGGTCGCCGCCCGAGCCGCCGTACTCCTCGTCGACGGTCAGACCGAGGAAGCCGACCTCGCCCAGCTTCTGCACGAGGGACCGGTCGACCTCCTCCGCTCGGTCCCAGGCGATGACGTTCGGGGCGATCTCGCGGTCCACGAAGTCCCTGGCGAGCCGCCGGACGGCTTCCTGCTCGTCACTGAGCTCCAGATTCATGACCGGTCACCCCACTCGAGATCCTGCACATTTAAATTAGCACTGCTAGTTTCGGTTGCGCAGCCCTACTATGTGCGCCATGGCCCGACCGCGCAAGCCCCTGCTCAGCACCGACCGCATCGTCGAGACGGCCCGTGCGCTGGTGGACGCGGAGGGCCTCGCGGCCGTCTCCACGCGTCGGCTCGCGGCGGAACTGGGGGTGAGCGGGCCCTCGCTCTACAACCACTTCCGCACCAAGGACGAGATCCTGGAGGCGGTCGCCGACTCGGTGAGCGCGCAGGTCGATCTGTCGATGTTCGAGGACGGCCGCGAGTGGCGCACGGCGCTGCACGACTGGGCCGTCTCCTACCGGGCCGCGCTGCGCGACCACCCCAACATCGTCCCGGTGCTCGCCACGGGCCCGGGCCGCCGTCCGGCCGGACTGCGCCTCGCGGACGCCGTCTACGGCGCGATGGTCGAGGCGGGCTGGCCGCCGGCGCAGGCCACCTCCATCGGCGCGCTGATGCGGTACTTCATCATGGGCTCCGCGCTCGGCTCCTTCGCCGGGGGTTTCGTGGACGACCAGAGCGCGTACGACCCCGCCGACTATCCGCACCTCGGACAGGCCCATCTCCTCGCCGAGCAGCAGGAGAAGATCGACGAGCGGGCCTTCGAGACGGGTCTTACGGCCCTCCTCGACGGTCTGGTGCAGCAGTACGAGCAGGTGAAACGGGCCGTGTAGCGACAGTTCGGCGACCGCCGAAGTGTCCGTGTCCCATGCTGGGACGCATGACCACCAGGGAACCCCGGGCACCGCGGCTGGCCCGGCTCGCCGGGCTGATCGCCGACGAGACGCGGGCCACCTGTCTGCTGGCGCTGCTGGACGGGCGGGCGTGGACCGCGAGTGAGCTGGCGCGGCATGCGGGCGTCGCCGCGTCGACGCTGAGCGAACGCCTGGGCAAGCTGGTCGAGGGCGGCCTGCTCGCCGAGGAACGACAGGGCCGGCATCGGTATGTGCGGCTCGCCGATGCGGGGGTTGCGCAGCTGGTGGAGGACCTGGCCGCGCAAGTGGGGCCGGGGGATGCCGTACGGCCGCGGGGGCTTCGGGAGTCGAGTGCCGGGTCGGCGATGGCGCGGGGGCGGACGTGTTACGACCATCTGGCGGGGCGGCTGGGGATCGCGGTGACGGATGCGTTGTCGCTGCGCGGGCTGTTGCGGCAGGACACGGGATTTGCCCTGACGGACGCGGGGGTTCGGTGGTTCGACACCATCGGTCTCCCCCTCGACCGCCGGGGGCGGCGGCCGTTGGCGCGAGCATGCCTTGACTGGACCGAGCGGCGGCCGCATCTGGCGGGGGTCGCGGGGGCGGCGTTCTGTCGGCATGTGATGGATGCCGGGTGGTGTGTGCGGATCGGGTCCGAGCGGGCAGTGAAGGTGACTCCGTCGGGTTTGCAGGCACTGCACGAACTGCTGGGCATCAGCGCCGATTCGCTGCGCTGAGTTGCGCCTCTGCGGGTGCGTCGTGGCTGGTCGCGCAGTTCCCCGCGCCCCTGATGGGGCGCTCCAGGACCCCGTCTGAAATTCGCGAGCCCTGGCTCCACTCCCCTTCTAGCCTCTGGAGCATGATGAACATCCGTCGCACCGGCCTGCTCGCCCCCGCTGCCGCCGCCGTCACCGTGGTGCTGTGGGCCTCCGCCTTCGTCTCGATCCGCAGTGCGGGGGACGCGTACTCACCGGGGGCTTTGGCGCTCGGGCGGTTGTCCGCCGGGGCGGTTTCGCTCGGGATGATCTGTCTGTTGCGGCGTGAAGGGTTGCCGCCACGAGGTGCCTGGCGGGGGATCGCGATATCCGGGGTGCTCTGGTTCGGGTTCTACATGGTCGTCCTGAACTGGGGAGAGCAGCAGGTCGACGCCGGTACGGCCGCGCTCGTGGTGAACATCGGGCCCCTCCTCATCGCCCTGCTCGGAGCGCGGGTGCTCGGGGATCCGATGCCGCCGCGGCTGCTGGCGGGGATGGCGGTGTCGTTCGCGGGGGCGGTGACGGTCGGACTGTCGATGTCGGGGGGCGGCGGGTCGTCGGTGCTCGGGGTGGTGCTGTGTCTGCTCGCGGCGGTCGGCTACGCGGGCGGAGTCGTCGCGCAGAAGCCCGCTCTGGCGAAGGCCAGTGCGCTGCAGGTGACGACGTTCGGATGTCTCATCGGGGCGGTGGGGTGTCTGCCGTTCGCCGGGCAGCTGGTGAGCGAGGCGGCCCACGCGCCGGTGTCGTCGACGCTCAACATGGTGTACCTGGGCGTGTTCCCGACCGCGCTCGCCTTCACCACCTGGGCCTACGCCCTGGCTCGTACGACCGCCAGCCGGATGGGGGCGACCACGTACGCGGTGCCCGCGCTGGTCGTACTGATGTCGTGGCTGGCGCTCGGCGAGGTGCCGGGGCTGCTCACACTGGGTGGCGGGGTGCTGTGTCTGGCGGGCGTCGCGGTCTCGCGGTCGCGGCCGCGGGCTGAAGCCGTGCGGGCTGCGGCGCCGGGGAGCACTCCGCGGCCGCAGCCCGAGGGCGCCTCGGAATCAGCTTGAACGCACCCTGCCCGCAAGGACCTTGATGGACAGCAGCGCGATCACGGACAGGGCGATGATGTAGCCGGACACCGCCATCGAGGTGCCCGTCGCCTCCAGCAGCAGCACCATGACGAAGGGCGCGAGGCCACCGCCGAGCACGGCTGCGATCTGGTAGCCGAGGGAGGCGCCCGTGTAGCGCATCTCGGGCGTGAACAGCTCGGCGAACAGGGCGGCCTGGGGGCCGTACATGATGCTGAGGAAACAGCCGGCGACGAAGGTGGCGACCGCCAGCCACAGCAGTGAGCCGGTGTCGATCAGCAGGAACATCGGGACCGCCCACAGGGCGATGCCGGCCGCGCCGAACGCGTAGATCCGGATGCGGCCGATGCGGTCGGAGAGGGCCGCGGCGGCCGGAATCAGGACGAGCTGGGTGAGGCTGACGCAGAGGGAGACGGTGAGCACCGCGTCGCGCTTCATGCCGAGGTCGCGGGTCGTGTAGTCGAGAACCCCGGTGATCAGGATGTAGAAGGTCGCGGTGTTCACGGCGAAGGAGCCGCCGGCCAGGAGGACCGTGCCGAGGTGGCCGCGGAGGATCGTGCGCAGGGGCGAGTTCTGTTCTGCCTTCTCCTTCTCCGCCAGCTCCCGTTCGGCCCGGCGGAATTCAGGGGTTTCCTCGACGTGCCGGTGGATGTACCAGGCCAGCGCGAGCACGAACAGGCCGACCAGGAACGGCAGTCGCCAGCCCCAGGCCGCGAACGCCGAGTCGGTGGTGAACGCTCCGGCGAGCAGGAAGACCGTGTTGGCGGTCACCACCCCGATCGGGACGCCCAGCTGGACGACGCTGCCGTAGACGCCGCGCTTGCCCTCGGGGGCGTACTCCGTGGCCAGCAGCATCGCGCCGCCCCACTGTGCGCCGACCGCGACTCCCTGCACGACGCGGAGCAGGACCAGCAGGATCGGGGCGGCGACGCCGATCGTGTCGTAGGTGGGGAGCAGGCCGATCCCGGTGGTCGCCACGCCCATGAGGGTCAGGGCCAGGACGAGCATCGGCTTGCGGCCCCGTTTGTCGCCGAGCTGGCCTGCGACGATGCCGCCCAGCGGACGGGCCAGGAAACCGACGGCGAAGGTGGCGAAGGCGGCGAGGACTCCGGCGGTGGGGCTGCCCGACGGGAAGTACAGGTCGCCGAGGACGAGGGCGGCGGCTATGCCGAAGACGAAGTAGTCGTACCACTCGACCGCGGAGGCGAGGGCGGCCGCCGTGGCGACGCGACGGCGGTTGACCGTGGGGAGGGCGGCCGTGGGAGCGGAGGAAGGGGAGGGGGCCATGTCCATGCGTGCACACTCCGGTGGGTGCGGTGGGGACGTTCCCGGGAACATACTGACCGGACGGTATGGGGTCAACGGGTGTGCACGATGGTTGTACGGAGCATCCGGGGCTCGACCGGATGCTCCGTACGGCTTGGTTCAGAACACCACCAGTGCCCGTCCGCCCTTGCCCGCCAGCATGTTCTCGAAGGCGGCCGGAATGCCGTCCAGGCCGATCCGTTCCGTCACGAGTGCGCCCAGGTCCAGGCGGCCCGCCCGTACGTGTTCGGCCAGTACGGGGAGGTCCCTCGCCGGGTCCGAGTTGCCGTACACGCAGCCCGCCAGGGTCCTGCCCCAGTGGAAGATCTCCAGGGCGTTGAAGGTGACCTGCTGGTCCTTGCCGCCGATGCCGACGACCGTCGTGCGGCCGCCGCGGCGGGTGGAGTCCCAGGCCGTGCGGATGGTGGACGCGCGGCCCACGCATTCGATCGCCACGTCGACGCCTTGCTTGTCGGTCAGTCCGCGGATCTCGCGAGCCGTCGTGTCGGAGGCGATGACGTAGTCGGTGGCGCCCGCGCCGCGCGCCAGCTCCTCCTTCTCCGGGGAGACGTCGACGGCGACGATGCGTGCGGCGCCCGCGATCCGGGCCGCCTGGAGTGCGGCCAGGCCCACTCCCCCGACGCCGTACACCGCCACCGTCTCGCCCTCCCGGACCTGCGCCGAGTGGTGGACGGCGCCGTAGCCGGTGAGCACCGCGCAGCCCAGGAGGGCCGCGTCCGTGAGGGGGATCCCCTCCGGGAGGGGCAGGACACAGCCCGCGGAGACGACCGTCTCCTCGGCGAACGCGGCCACGTTCAGGCCGGGGTGGAGGTCGCAGCCGTCGGAGGAACGGTGGGCGTACACGTCCGCGGCGCCGTTCAGGGCGTTGGCGCACAGCCACACCTCCCCGAGCGTGCAGGCGTGACAACTGCCGCAGGAAGGCGCCCAGTTGAGGACGACCTGGTCGCCCGGTGAGACGTGTGCGACGCCCTCGCCGACGGCGAGGACGGTGCCCGCGCCCTCGTGGCCGAGGACGGCGGGGACCGGCACCCGCATGGTGCCGTTGGACAGGGACAGGTCGGAGTGGCACACCCCGGCGGCGGCGAGACGGACGCGGACCTGACCGGGGCCGGGGTCCGGGAGGTCGATGCCGGTGATCTCCAGCGGGGCGCCCACGGCGGGAAGGACTGCTGCGCGAACCATGGCTACGCTCCTCAGAACTGCAGGGACTTGGTCTGGAGGTACTCGGCGAGGCCGTGCGTGCCGAGCTCGCGGCCGACGCCCGACTGCTTGTAACCGCCGAAGGGGGCAAGGGGGTTGAAGCGGCCACCGTTGATGTCGACCTGCCCGGTCTCGAGGCGCCGGGCGAAGGCGACCGCCTCGCTCTCCTCGCCCGCCCAGACGGCGCCCGCGAGGCCGTAGACCGTGCCGTTGGCGATGCGCAGGGCGTCCTCCTCGTCCTCGTAGCGGAGGATGGCGAGGACCGGGCCGAAGATCTCCTCCTGGGCGATCGTCATCTCGGGGGTGACGTCGGCGAAGACCGTCGGGGAGACGAAGTAGCCCTGCTCGCGCGGGGGTTCGGCCCCTCCGGCGACCAGCCGCGCACCCTCCGCCACGCCCTTCTCGATGTAACCGCGCACCCGCGTCTGCTGCTTGGCGCTGACCACCGGGCCGATGCGGTCGCCGTACTTGGCGGCGGCGGTGGCCGCGAGCCCGACCGCCTCCTCGTACTGGTCCCGGTGGACGAGCATGCGGGTCCAGGCGCTGCACGTCTGGCCGGAGTTGGACATGACGTTGGCGACGCCGACGTTGACCGCCTTGGCGAGGTCGGCGCTCGGCAGGATGACGTTGGCGGACTTGCCGCCCAGCTCCAGGGCGACCTTCTTGATCGCGGCGCCCGCCGTCGCGCCGATCTGCCGGCCGACGGCGGTGGATCCGGTGAAGGAGACCAGGTCGACGCCCGGGTGCTCGGCCAGGGCCTGGCCCGCGACCGGGCCGCGGCCGGTGACCAGGTTGAAGACGCCGGCCGGGACGCCCGCCTCGTGGACCGCCTCCGCGAAGAGCTGCGCGACCAACGGGGTGTCCTCGGCGGGCTTGAGCACCACGGTGCAGCCCGCCGCCACCGCCGGGGCGACCTTGGCGACGATCTGGTGCAGGGGGTAGTTCCAGGGCGTGATGGCGCCGACCACGCCGACCGGTTCCAGGTAGACGGTCGAGTTTCCGGCCTTCTCCTCGAAGGCGTACGTCGCCGCCAGTTCGGCGTAGGAACCCGCGACCGCGATCGGCACGGCCGCGTGCACGTTCTCGGAGAACTTCAGCGGCGAGCCGAGTTCGGCGGTGACCGTCTCGGCGATCTCGTCCTTGCGGGCGACGAGGACGTCCCGCAGGGCGGCCAGCCGGGCGGCCCGCTCGGCGGGCGGGGTCGCGGCCCAGGCGGGGAAGGCGGCGCGGGCGGCGCGTACGGCGGCGTCCACGTCCGTTGCCGTCCCCGCGGGGACCCGCCCGATCACCTGCTCGTCGACGGGATTCACGACATCGATCACGTCCTGACCTGCGGCGGGCCGCCAGGCGCCGTCGATGTACAGGCCGTCGTGTGCCTTCATGGTGCTCCTCCGGGGCGGGGTGCGTCGTCCGCGTCAAAACCTACCGACAGGCACATAAACTAGCGACGATAGTTTTCGGACGCCAGGCACCCCGGGCACAGCAGCGCCCCCAAAGGGGCGCGGGGCTGTCTCTCTATGCGGCTCCGCCGCGTGGGCGCGCCCAGCCACAGGCACCCGCAGACGCCGAACAACCGATCCCGGCACCCCGTGAAGCGCCCCCTAATCCTCCAGATCCGGCAACCGGGCCGGAGCCGGACAGATCCGCTCCCCATGCTGGTCGAAGACAAACAGATGGGCGATGTCGACGAGCAGCGGCACCTGCATGCCATGCCGGAGTTCGAGGTCGGGGGTGGTGCGCACCACCAGATCGCCCGGAAGCCGCGCCTCGGTCGCGCCGCCGGCCGCGTCGCCGTCCCCCGGGTCGTCCATGACCACCACAGGCCCGGCCCGGAGGGCGCCCGCCCGGTCCCGCAGACGCCCCAGCACGGTCGGCCCGCCCGCCCGCCGGCGGCGCCGGGACGGGTGGGAGCCGGGGCGCGGTGCCTCCAGGTCCGGCACGACGGCGGGCTTGGATCCGGTGTTGAAGTGCACGAGGATCTCGTGGCCCTGGAACTCGACGTGCTCCACCAGGCCGGTGAGGGGCACCTCCCCCGGACGGGCCGAGGAGTGCTTGGCGATGCGTACGGCCTCCGAGCGGAGCCCGACGATCACCTCCCGGCCCTGCTGCACCCGCAGCAACTGGTGGTCCAGACAGAGCGGTTCGGGCAGCCGCAGATACTGCTTGCCGAGGCTGATGGTCATCGCGCCGTCCAGCGGGGCGCGGACCAGGCCGCGCAGCAGGTTGATGCGCGGGGTGCCGATGAAGGCGGCGACGAAGACGTTGCGGGGCAGGGCGTAGACCATGCGCGGGGTGTCCAGCTGCTGGAGCACCCCGCCGCGCAGTACGGCGACCCGGTCGCCGAGCGACATGGCCTCGGCCTGGTCGTGGGTGACGTAGACCGTGGTGACGCCCAGCTCCCGGGTGAGCTTGGAGATCTCGGCCCGCAGGTGGTTGCGGAGCTTGGCGTCGAGGTTGGACAGCGGCTCGTCCATCAGGAAGGCCGAGGGGTGGCGGGCGATGGCGCGGCCCATGGCGACGCGCTGGCGTTCGCCGCCGGAGAGCTGGCTGGGGAAGCGGTCGAGGAGGTCCTCGATGCCGAGCATCCGGGCGGTGGCGTCCACACGCGGGCGCGGGTCCTCGCCGGGGTTCTCGACGCGCAGCGGGAAGCCGATGTTGCCGCGGCTGGTCATGTTCGGGTACAGGGCGAAGTTCTGGAACACCATCGCCATGTTCCGCTCGGACGGGAGGAGTTCGTTGGAGTGCTCGCCGTCCAGCAGCAGCCGGCCCTCCGTGATCTCCTCCAGCCCGGCGATCATGCGCAGCACGGTGGACTTGCCGCAGCCGGACGGCCCGAGCAGCACGAGGAATTCGCCGGGGTGGATGTCCAGCGACAGCCGGTCCACCACGCGAACTCCTCGCGTGTAGGTCTTGCTCACGTCGTGCAGAGAGATGGCGCGTGTCATGGCACTGCCCCCGAGGGCGTACTCAGCGAGTCCTGAGGCTCCGCGGTCGAACGGCCCGTACGGGTCGCACGGGCTGTGAGTCACGGAAGTTAACGGACCGTACGCGCCGGAGGGAAGACACCTGACGGAATCCGGTTCTTCGTTCCGCCCAGTGAGAAAAAGGGCACGGCGGCACGGAGGGCGCGTCCCGGGTCAGCGGGTCGCCGTCAGATGGGCGAACACGACGACGTTGCTGCTGTAGCCGGTCCTGCGCGTGAACAGGCCGCCGCAGGTCAGCACCCGCAGCTCGGGGCGTGAACTCGGGCCGTACACCTCCTTGTCGGGGAAGTGGTCCTTGTCGAAGACCCGTACGCGGTCCACGGTGTAGACGGCGATACGGCGGTCGGCGCGCCGGACCTCGATCCGTCCCCCGGGGTGCACCTGCGCGAGGGCGGCGAAGACCGCGGCGCCGGTCCTCGTGTCGCGATGGCCGACGGCGATGGCGGTGCCGGTCTCGCCCGGTGAGGGCCCGTCCTGGTACCAGCCGACGAGCCTGGGCCTGTCGAGCGGCGGGGTCTCCAGCTGCCGGTCGGCGCCGACCCGCACCCCGACGACCGGCGCGTCGATGCCCAGGGACGGTACGCGCAGGGCGGTCGCCGGTGACCGGGGCAGCGGCCGGGGCGGTGGGGCGGGCTGTGCGGGCGCGGCCGGCTCGGAGGCCCGGGGGCGCCCGTCGGCGCGACCGGGGGCCGGTTCGGCGGGCGCCTCGGCGCGCGGCGGGGCCCCGGCCCTGACGGACTCGGTCGGGTGGTGGTGATGCCCCCCGCACCGGAAGACCGTCACCAGGGCGGCCACGATCATGGCCGTCCTGGTGAGGCGGTAGGCGCGGGTCCGGTGCCAGGGCCTGCGGCGCCTGCGCCGGGGACCTGCCCGGCGGACCGTGCCCGCACCGTGGGGCCTGGCACGCACTCCCCCGGTGGGGGGCGCCGGACAGCTCCTACTCGGCACCGTGGGAGCGGCGGCGCAGCAGCGTCCGGACGTACACGGCCGCGCCGACGGCGACCAGCCCGACGCCTCCGGCCGCGCTCAGCGGGGTGTACGCCTGCACGGTGTCGACGAGGCCGCCGCCGCCGGCGTGGACGCCGCCCTTCGGCCCGTGGTCCTCGATCGTGTGGCTCGGGCCCGCCTGCCCCCGGTCGTGCCTGCCGTGACAGTCGACGCTGAAGATCTTTTGCTTGGGCGGGACGGGCGTCGTGGGCGGCGTGGTCGGCGGGACGATCCACTGGAGGGTGTACCTGCCGTCGGCCAGCCCGAGAATGTCGGTGTGACCGGCACCGCCGGCCAGGGAGATCGTGCCGCTCACGGTGGCCGCGGTGGGCAGCGGGGGCTGCGCCGTGATGGTGTAGGAGACGGTCGTCAGGTCGCCGAAATTCGCGGCGTCGAGATAGAACTTGCAGACCACGGGGTCGTCCTTCGAGACCCCGTAGGGCACTCGCTCACTGTGGATCCTGATGTCGGCACCGTCGCCGGGGGCGGCCACGGCGGCCGTCGTCGCGGACCAGGAGGCGCCGGCCACGGTGAGTACGGTGAGGGCCGCCGCGCCGAGACGGGCACCGGCGGACGGGGGCAGCAAGGTGCTCATGGACGTTCCTCCGAGTCAGACGATTTTCATACAAATCGCTCTTTCATCTGACTCTCTTTCACATCCGCCCGGCGTGTTGCGGCAGCACCACCCGACTCGCCGTCAGATATCCCTCGACCGGCGCAAAGGAGCGTCGGCCGGGCGCCCACCCGGAGCAGCCCCCGCCACCTGACCGCCGCCCGGAGCGGCCGGAGCGCGCAGGGCACTGCCCGCCGAGAACAACAGCAGGGCCCCGAGCATCACGAAGGGCGCCGCCACACCGGCGACCCCCGCGACCAGACCCGCGGCGGCCGGCGCGGCGACCTGGCCGAGCCGGTTGCCGGTCAGACGCAGGGCGAGGGCCGTGGAGCGGGCGCCGTCCGGGGCCGCCTGGACGACGGTCGTCATCGACAGCGGCTGCCCGACGCCGAGGCAGAACCCGAGGACGGCGAGCACCAGCCCGAGCGCCCACACCGGCATCGGCAGGGCGATCCCGGCGCACAGCACGGCCGCCAGCAGGCAGGTCACGGTGAGCAGCAGCGGCCGGCCGAGCAGCCGCAGCAGCGGGGTCAGGACGAGCCGGCAGGCGATGGTGGCGCCCGCGCGCAGGCTGAGCAGGACACCGATCACGGAGGGCGCGATGCCGCGGTGTTCGCCGACCACCGGCAGATAGGCGGTGAGGACGTCGGTGGCGGAGAGCACGGAGAGGCTGATGAGCATGCCCGCCGGCACACCCGGGGCGCGCAGGATGCTGCCGACCGGGACGTGATCGGCTTGTGCGGTACGGGACTTGACGGCCGTACGGTCCTCGATGCGCCACAGCGAGGTGAACGCGACCGCGGCTCCCGCACCCGCCACCACGAGGGCCAGCGCGCTGGTGCCCGCCATGTCCGGGCCGCCGATCAGTGCGCCCGCCGCGATCGGGCCGACCAGCTGGCCGAGCGAGACGCCGATGGTGAAGTGACCGAAGTTGCGGTCCTGTTCGTGCGGGGCGGACTGGCGGGCGACGAGCGACTGGGCGCCGATCACGAAGCAGAGGTGGCCGAGGCCCATCACTCCGCTCCAGACCGCCATCGCCCAGAGGGAGCCCGCGAGCCCGCTCAGCGCGCAGCCGCCCGCTATCAGGACCACGCCGACCGGCAGCAGGGGTGCGCAGCGGCCGTGGTCGGTGCGGCGGCCCAGCGGTACCGCGGTGAAGAGCGGCAGCAGCGCGTACACGCCCGCGATGACGCCGACCGCCCGCTCGTCGGCACCCAGCGCGAGGGCCCGGTAGGAGACGGCGGGCCGGGCCATCGACACCGCCCCCTGCGTGAAGCCGAAGGCGATGACGAGACGGAGCAGCCAGCCGCGGTTCCTACCGGGCCCCATGTGCGGATCCTCCTGAATTCCCTTGTCCGGAAGCAGAATTCTCTTGTCCGAAAGCCGGATTCCCTGGTCCGGACGGTCAGATGATGCCGAAGAGGATCCCTGCCCCGAGGACCACGAGTGATGTGAGCGCGGCCCACTTGACCACGAACCTGGTGTGGTCGCCGAACTCCACCTTGGCCATGCCGACCAGCACGTACACGGCCGGGACGAGCGGGCTCGACATGTGCAGCGGCTGTCCGATGAGCGAGGCGCGGGCGATCTCCAGGGACGAGACGCCGTGCGCCTGACCGGCCTCGGCGAGCACCGGGAGGATGCCGAAGTAGAAGCCGTCGTTCGACATGAAGTACGTCAGCGGGATGCTGAGGATGCCGGTGACGAAGGCCATGTGCGGGCCCATCCCGTCCGGGATGTTGTCCACCAGCCACTTGGCCATGCTGCCCACCATGCCCGTGCCCTGAAGGACGCCGGTGAAGACGGCGGCGGCGAAGACCATGCCGGAGACGTTGAGGACGTTCTCGGCGTGCGCGCCGAGGCGGGCCTTCTGGTCGGGCATGTGCGGGAAGTTGACGGTGAGCGCCAGGGCCGCACCGAGCAGGAACAGCACCGGGATCGGCAGCCACTCCATGATCATGGCGGTGAGCAGGGCCACCGTGAGCAGCGCGTTGAACCAGTACAGCTTGGGGCGCAGGGTGGGCCGGTCGGGGTCGAGGCCCTGGAGGCCGTCGTCCTCGTCCGCGGGGAGGTCCGCGTCGGTGCCGGAGCCGGAGCCGCCGGCGCGCCTGGCGTCCTTGCCGTTGCCGGAGCCGGAGCCTGCGCCCACGAGGACCGTCTCGGTCTCCTTCTCCTCGACCAGCACCTCGTCCAGCGTCAGCACCCCGAGCCGCCTGCGCTCACGGCGCCCGAGCACGTACGCGAGACCGAAGACGAACAGCAGACCCATGGCGAGCGCCGGGATCATCGGGACGAAGATGTCGCTCGCGTCCAGCTTCAGCGCGGTCGCGGCACGGGCGGTCGGGCCGCCCCACGGCAGGGTGTTCATCACGCCGTTGGCCATGGCGGCGACACCCGTCATCACGACCAGGCTCATCTTCAGGCGCTTGTACAGCGGGTACATCGCCGAGACAGTGATCATGAAGGTGGTCGAGCCGTCGCCGTCGAGCGACACGATCGCGGCGAGGACGGCCGTGCCCACGACGATCCTGAGCGGGTCGGCCTTGCAGAACTTCAGGATTCCCCGGACGATCGGGTCGAAGAGGCCGACGTCGATCATCACACCGAAGTAGACGATCGCGAACATGAGCATCGCCGCGGTGGGCGCGAGACTGGTGACGCCGTCGATGACGTAGTCGCCCAGCTTGGCGCCCTTACCGACGAAGACACAGAACAGTGCCGGGATCAGTACGAGCGCCGCGATCGGCGACATCTTCTTCAGCATGATCAGGACCAGGAAGGTCGCGATCATGGCGAAGCCGAGGATGGTCAGCATGAGTGGATACCTAACGTTCGCCCTTGAACATCCCACCGGGCAGGCGGTGCGAGGAACGTTAGGTCCGTTCAAACAGCGTTAACAAGACGTTGATGCGTGAGCAATAAGCGCGAAACTGCAGGTCACGGCTTTGCTCAGGTCACAGGGCTGAGCTTTTCGGTCACGGCGGCGATTTCCACCGGCACTCCGTTGAGGACCGCGTTGCCCGACAGCGGGTCGAGCAGGCTGCCGTCGAGGAGCTGGTTGACGTTGACCCCGGGGTCGGTGGCGGCGTGGCTCATCCGGGTGCCGGGCCGGTCGTGGCCCCAGCCGTGCGGCAGGCTCACCACGCCCGGCCGCACGGTGTCCGTGACCTCGGCGGGGGCCGTCACCTCTCCCCCGGCGCCCTTGACCCGTACGGCCGCTCCGTCCCGCACGCCGAGCCGCTCGGCGTCCTCGGGGTGGATGTGCAGGGTGCAGCGGTTCGTGCCGCCGGTGAGGGCCGGGACGTTGTGCATCCAGCTGTTGTTGGAGCGCAGATGCCGGCGGCCGACGAGGACGAGTTCGTCCGGGAGCCGGTCCAGGGCCGCCCGCAGCCGCGGCAGATCGTCCGCGATCGGCTGCGGCAGCAGCTCGACCTTGCCGCTCCTGGTCTTCAGCGGCTGCGGCAGACGCGACCGCAGCGGACCGAGGTCGATGCCGTGCGGATGCGCGAGGAGCCGCTCCAGGCTCAGCCCGTCCGGCCGTACGCCGAAGCCGTCGCCGTAGGGGCCGAGGCGCAGCATCATGTCGAGCCGCCGCTCGGGGCCCGTCACGCCGGTGAGCTGGGCGGCGAGTTCCTTCGGGTCGCGGCCGTGCACGGGCGACCAGGGCTCCTTGACCGCCTTGCCGAGGGTCTGCCCGATGACCAGCTCGTCGACGGCGGACGGGTCGGCGCCGTGCATGCCGGTGACGGCCAGGATCAGCCGGGCGAAGATCTCGGTCTCGGGCAGGCGGCCGGGCTCCAGGGGGACGGCGGGGCGGGTGTAGCGGACCTGGTTGCGCACGGCGAGGGTGTTGAAGGCGAAGTCGTGGTGCGGGCTCTGCGAGGGCGGGGGCGGGGGCAGGACGACGGTCGCGTGGCGCGTGGTCTCGTTCAGGTACGGGTCGATGCTGACCATGAAGTCCAGGGAGTCCAGGGCCTTGTCGAGGCGGTCGCCGTCGGGCGCCGAGAGCACGGGGTTGGCGGCGGAGGTGACGAGGGCGCGGATCGGCACGCCCTCCTCGGTCGCGGTGTCGATCTCCTCGGCGAGCGCGGACAGCGGCAACTCGCCCTTCGCCTCGGGGTGCCCGCTCACCCGGGAGTGCCAGCGGGCGAGCGTGAAGCCGTGGCTCGGTCCGGCGGGGCGGGGTGTGCGGTCGGTGGCCGCCTGCGGGAAGAGGGCGCCGCCGGGGCGGTCGAGGTTGCCGGTGAGGACATTGAGGACGTCGACGAGCCAGCTGGCCAGGGTGCCGTGCGGGACGGTGCAGCTGCCGATGCGTCCGTACACGGCGGCGGTGGGGGCGGCGGCGAGTTCGCGGGCGAGGGTGCGGATCGTGGGGGCGTCCACGTCGCAGGCACCGGAGACGGCTTCGGGGCTGAAGTCCCCTACGGCCGCGCGCAGTTCGTCCAGGCTCTGGAGGTGCGGGGCCAACTCCCCGGTGTCGACGAGGTCTTCCTCGAACAGGACGTACGCCATCGCCGCGAGGAGCAGCGCGTCGGTACCGGGGCGGATCGCGATGTGCCGGTCGGCGAGCTTGGCTGTGCGGGTGCGGCGGGGGTCGATGACGGTGAGGGTGCCGCCGCGGGCCTTGAGGGCCTTGAGCTTGCCGGGGAAGTCGGCGGCGGTGCACAGACTTCCGTTGGACTCCAGGGGGTTGGCGCCGATCAGGAGCAGATGGTCGGTGTGGTCCAGGTCCGGCACCGGGATGGCGTTGGCGTCGCCGTAGAGCAGTCCGCTGGAGACGTGCTTGGGCATCTGGTCGACCGTGGACGCGGTGAAGACGCTGCGGGTGCCGAGGCCGGCGAGCAGCACCGGCGGGTAGAGGGCACCGGCCATGGTGTGCACGTTCGGGTTGCCGAGGACGACTCCGACGGCGTTCGGGCCGTAGCGCTCGACGAGCGGCCGGATGCCGGCGGCCACCGCGTCGAAGGCCTCCTCCCAGGTGGCCTCGCGCAGCTCGCCGTCCTTGCGCACGAGCGGCGTGCGCAGCCGGTCGGGGTCGCCGTCGACGGCGCCGAAGGATGCGCCCTTGGGGCAGATGAACCCCTTGCTGAACACGTCCTCGCGGTCACCGCGGGCGCCGGTGACGCGGGTGCCCTCGATGGTGAGGGTGAGCCCGCAGGTGGCCTCGCACAGGGGGCAGATTCGCAGGGCGGTGCGGGACACGGGTCCTCCCGGTGGCGGCGACGGTGACGCTCGTACTGTGCGGCCGAGCATACCGACCGGTATGCACGGAGGGGAGGCCTCGGCGGGGGTGAGGTCGGAAATCCGCGGTCCCAGGCCCTGCGGGCTCTCAGTCCAGCGCCCGCGCCAGATACGCCCGCAGCAGCTCCCGCGCCTCCTCGATGATCTTCTCGTCGCCCTCCGGGGAGATCCGGAAGGCCAGGTGGACCAGGGTGTCGGCGGTCTCCACGGCGATCAGGAAGGTGCGGCGCAGATCGTCGTCCGGCTCCCGGCCGAGGTAGCCGGAGAGCAGGTCGGTGAGACGGTCGGCGACACGGGTGTTGGGTTCGGCGCTGCGGGCGCCGACCGGAATCTGGTTGCCGAAGTCGACGAGGGAGAAGCCGGGCGCGGTGCGCTTCATGGCCAGGTACTCGTCGAGGACGGCGTCCATCGCCGTGCGCCAGCCGCCCTCGCCCGCGGATCGCAGCCGCTCGGTGACCTGTTCGGTGAAGCGCTCCAGGTTGCGCTGGGCGAGGGCGTCGGCCATCTGCCGCTTGTTGCCGAAGAAACGGTAGACCGAGCCGATGGGGACTCCGGCGCGCAGGGCCACGGCCCGGGTGCTCAGATCGTCATAGCCGACCTCGTCGAGGAGGTCGGCGCAGGCGTCCAGGATCCGGGTCAGCCGTTCGGCACTGCGTCGCTGCACGGGGGCTCGGCGTAGCGATGTCGCGTGGGGCACAGGCTTCATGATGCCGTTCCGGCGCGCCGCGGTGAACCTCGCCCCCCGCCACGCACATAGGTGCCGGATGCACCCAGTGCCGTCGCCCCCGGAGTGGCACTCGGTGTGCCCGCCGCCTCCGAGACCGTGATGTCGGCCGTGCTCTCCACGGGGCGGCCCTGCACGGCCCACACGGTGCCGTCGTCGGCGTACAGCCGGGCGGTGACGTGGTGCGTGCCGCGTGGCACGAACCTGACCGGGAGGCGGCAGGTGAGGCCGCGGAGCCGACTGACGAGCCGGTCGTCGACGAAGACGTACGCGAGACCGCGGCCGGCCGTCGCGCGCGCCTTCGTACCGCGCGGGGAGAAGCGGAAGTTGTGGACGGTCAGATGCACGTCCCAGGTGTCGCCGGAGTCCGGCTGCACCTCGATCCCGACCTCGGGCGCGCCCTTCTTCTTCACTTCACGGTAGTGCCGCCCCTGCCTGTCCGTGTCGTCCAGGAGCTTGCCGACCGGCGAGATCGAATCGCCGTTCTTCCCCTCGTGCGCATCACTGGAGCCGCAGCTCACGGATCCGGTCAACAGCAGGACACAGACCGCGAGCGCGGCTGGAAGACCCCGCGTCCACGACATGCCCGGGAGACTAGAACACCCCTTTGACACTCGGATCCCCCTGGAGTCTGGTTCTTGTTCCTCCCTGATGAGGAGCCCGGGTACCCCCTTGCGCCCGCGAAACCGCAATCCTACGGTGATGCATAGGAATCAGAGGCATCGATCTGCATCTGTCTGCATCAGTCCGCAAGGGAGCGACGATGAGCGGGGACGCGCGCAAGACGGCCGAGGGGCTGGCCTATCTCTCCGGTTTCGGCAACGAGCACAGCTCGGAGGCCATGCCCGGCGCCCTGCCCGTGGGCCGCAACGCGCCACAGCGCGCACCGCTGGGGCTGTACGCGGAACAGCTCAGCGGTACGGCGTTCACCGAGCCACGGGCCCACAACCGCCGCTCCTGGCTCTACCGCATCCGCCCCTCGGCCGCGCACCCGGCGTTCACGCGCACGGACAACGGAGCGATCCGTACGGCCCCGTTCACCGAGTCGGTCCCCGACCCG
Organism: Streptomyces sp. NPDC001137; assembly: GCF_040298885.1. NCBI lineage: Bacteria > Bacillati > Actinomycetota > Actinomycetes > Kitasatosporales > Streptomycetaceae > Streptomyces > Streptomyces sp. NPDC001137. Next base: position 75,544 of record NZ_JBEPBA010000004.1, on the reverse strand, counting down.
AACCGCCTGCGCTGGAACCCGCTGCCCGAGCCCCCCGCCGGGACGGACTTCCTGGCCGGACTGTGGACCCTGGGCGGCAACGGCGACGCCACCCAGCGCACCGGCATGGCCGTGCACCTGTACCACGCCAACTCCTCGATGGAGCGCGTCTTCAGCGACGCGGACGGCGAGCTGCTGATCGTCCCGGAGCGCGGCGGGCTGCTGCTGCGCACGGAGTTCGGGCTGCTGCATGTGGAGCCGGGACATGTGGCGCTGGTTCCTCGTGGGGTGCGCTTGCGTGTGGAGCTGCTGGATGCCTCCGCCCGCGGTTATGTGTGCGAGAACTACGGCGCGCCCTTCCACCTCCCCGACCTGGGCCCGATCGGCGCCAACGGCCTCGCCAACGCCCGCGACTTCCAGGCCCCCGTCGCCGCCTATGAGGACGTGGAGGGCGCGGTGGAGGTGGTGAACAAGTTCTGCGGCAACCTCTGGACCGCCGTCTACGACCACTCACCGCTCGACGTGGTCGCCTGGCACGGCAACCACGTCCCCTACGTCTACGACCTGCGCCGCTTCAACGTCATCGGCAGCATCTCCTACGACCACCCCGACCCGTCGATCTTCACCGTGCTGACCTCGCCCTCCGACACCCCGGGCCTGGCCGGCGTCGACTTCGTGGTCTTCGCGCCTCGCTGGCTGGTGGGCGAGGACACCTTCCGGCCGCCGTACTTCCACCGGAACGTGATGAGCGAGTACATGGGCCTGATCGAGGGCGCCTACGACGCGAAGGCCGAGGGCTTCGTGCCGGGTGGCGGCTCGCTGCACAACATGATGTCGGCGCACGGCCCGGACCGGGAGACCTTCGACCGGGCGAGCGCGGCCGAGCTGAAGCCGCAGAAGGTGGACGACGGGCTGGCGTTCATGTTCGAGACCCGCTGGCCGGTGACGCTCACCCCGCAGGCGGCGGGCGCGGAGCACCTCCAGCAGCGCTACGACGACGTGTGGCGAGGCCTCGAGCGGCATTTCCGCCCATTGCACTGATCGCGTACGACCGGTACGGATAGGCCCGTGACCTCCTTCGCCCCGGACTCGATCGTCCTGAACCGCAAGCTGCCGCTCTGGTACCAGGTGTCGCAGTCCCTGCGCGCCTCGATACTCGGCCGCTCGCCCCAGGACCCGCTGCGGCTGCCCACGGAGGAGCAGCTGGCCGGGCACTACGGGGTGAGCGTGCTGACCATGCGGCAGGCGCTGAAGGAACTGGAGGACGAGGGCCTGATCACGCGCCACCGCCGCCGGGGCACGTTCATCGAACCCGACGCCCTGAGGGGTGCCCCGGTCCGGCTGCTCGGCTCGGTGGACGCGATCGTGGCCCAGCAGTCCGGGATGGTGACGGAGCTGCTGGACCACGGCAGCGCGCCCGTGCCGCCCGAACTCGCCGAGTACTTCCCCGAGACCGGCGAGGTGGCCACGTACCACCGGCTGCGCAGCGACGAGAAGACGGGCGAGCCGACCAACCACGCCCGCAACTACGTCCGTCCCGAACTGGCCGCCCGCTTCGGCCCCGCCGACCTGGAGCGCCGGCCGATGACCAAGGTGCTGCGGGACATCGTCCGGGCGGACATCAGCCGTATCACGGACACCGTGGAGGCCCGTCTGGCCGACCCGGAGACGGCCCGTCTGCTCCAAGTCCCGCTGCTCAGCCCGATCCTGCACTACACGGGCGTCACCTACGACGGGGACGGACGCGTCCTGGACGTGGCCGTCATCCACTACCGCGGCGACCGCTTCTCCTTCACGGTGACCCTGGACGCCACATGACGTCACCGGCCCCCACTGTCTGTCGGCGACACGTCGTACGATGCCCAGCGTGACGCACGACGACGCTCCGCTGCTCGCGGACCTCATGCCGTGGTCCGTCGCACCGCCGCGGCTCGGCCGGGGGTGGCCGACGGGCCCCGACGCCGCATCCCTCAAGGCCCGCTGGGACACCCTGATGAAGGCCGAGGGCCCGGACCGCGAGGCCCTGTTCGAGCCGACCCGCTCGCGCACACTGCGCTCGGCGGTCGGCCAGCTGCCGGGCCAGTCGAGCGGCACCGAGAAACTGATCCACACGTCGGATCCCTGCCCCGAGCCGGTACGCGTCCTGTACGCCCCCTTCGACGAACAGTGGCTGATCCCCGACCACCGCCTGATCGACACGGCCCGGCCCGAGCTGTGGCGGGTGGCGGACGAACACCAGGTCTTCGTCGCCGAGACGCCCACGGACGGCAACGGCCCGCGCCTCCTGGCCACCTCCCGGCTCCCCCTCCTGCGCCCCGGCCGCATCCGCCCGCTCTATCGCCGCCCGGGCGGCACGGAACCCAACCTGGCCCCGGGCCTGCTGGACCACCTGGGCACCCGCCTCGGCCACTCCCCCACCCCTGCGGACTTCCTCGCCTGGACCCTGGCGGCCGTGGGTCCCGACCTGACGGTCCCCCTCACCGAGGACGCCGAACTCTGGTCGCACGGCGTGGAGTTGGGCCGCCGCATCCTCTGGCTGATGCGCCGCAACGGCGACCGCCCCAGACTCCCGGGAGGCCGCCGCCCCTACGTCCGCGCCCCGCTGCCCTCCCGCCCCCTCACGATCGCCTACGACCGTGACGAGGAAACCCTGCTGCTCGACGAGGGCCGCATCTCCCCGGTGCCACCGGAGGCCTGGGACTTCGAGGCGTCCGGCATCCGGGTCCTGGAGCACTGGGCCACGACCCGGACGACAGAGGCCGAGACGGGCACGCTGGCCGCGATCCGTCCGCCGACATGGCCGCAGACCTGGACGTCGGAGCTGCTGGAGCTGATCACGGTCCTGGCGCTGTTGGCAGAACTGCGGCCACAGCAGCAGGAGTTGACGGTGACAGCGCCGATCACGGCAGCCGAGCTGGGCAAGGCGGGCGTCCTACCTGTGCCGGAAACGTCCCGCAAACCGGCGTCGGTCTTCGACCACCACGAGGAAGGCCCGGAAGGCCAGTTCGCACTGCTGTGACGGCCAAGGCTCACGCCCGCGGCGCAAACGCATCCAACATCCGCTCCACCATCAACTCGAAGGCCCCCTCAAGATCAATCGGCCCCGAGTCCTCGGTGAACGCCGCAGCCATCCGCGGATACTCACCGCCGGCCAGCGCGCTCCCCAGATACGCGATCCGCACCGCGCTCTCCTCCTCCGCCGACCACGGCAACGACCGCGTCCGCTCGGCGGCAGCCAACTCCGTGGCGACATACGAGGTCACACACCCGTTCAGCATCCCGACGAGCTGCATCTTCATGCCGTAGCGCGCATCGAGCGGATCCAGACAGGCCAGACAGTGCTCCAGATACCGCAGCGCGTTCGGACTGAACCCGTACACCGGTGACATCAGCCGCGTCAGCCACGGATGCCGGTGCATCAGCGCCCGCGTCTGCCGGGCGACCCGGCGCATGTCGCCCCGCCAGTCCCCCGACGGCTCCCACAGCTCGTGCTCGCCGCTGACCGCGTCCACCATCAGCTCGTACAGGTCCTCCTTGCGGGGGACGTAGTTGTACAGCGACATGGTCCCGCAGCCCAGTTCGGCCGCGACGTGCCGCATCGACACCGCGTCCAGCCCGCCCTCGTCGGCGACCTTCACCGCCGCCGCCGCGATGTCGGCCCGCGTGTGGGCCGGTCTCGGCCCCCGGCCCGTCCGCTCGGGACGAGCCCAGATCACTTCGGGTACCGCCGCTCGGCCCGCCATCGATCATCACCTCGCCCACCATCCTAGTTACGTACACCGTACGTAGTGCGCTATGGTCGGGACATGACTTCTACGTACGCTGTACTTAGTGAAGGTCTGGAGAAGAGGTTCGGCGAAGTGCACGCGGTGCGCGGGCTGGATCTCGCGGTGGCCCGGGGCACGGTCTGCGGTGTCCTCGGGCCGAACGGGGCGGGCAAGACGACGGCCGTACGGCTGCTGACGACGCTGCTGCGGCCGGACGCGGGCTCGGCGCGGATCGCGGGGCACGACCTCGTCCGGGAGCCCTCGGAGGTCCGGCGCAGGATCGGGGTCACGGGGCAGTACGCGTCGGTGGACGGCGATCTCACGGGCCGTGAGAACCTGCGGCTGTTCGCCCGACTGCACCGGGTACGGGCGCCGGGGCAGCGCGCCGAGGAGCTCCTCGAGCGGTTCGGGCTGGCCGAGGCCGCCGGACGGCCGGCGTCGACGTACTCCGGTGGCATGCGCCGCCGGCTGGACCTGGCGGCGAGTCTGATCCGCCGGCCGGAGGTGCTGTTCCTGGACGAGCCGACGACCGGGCTCGACCCGGCCAGCCGCACTCTGATCTGGAAGGCCGTGCGCGAGCTCACGGCCGACGGCACGACGGTGCTGCTGACCACGCAGTACCTGGAGGAGGCCGACCGACTCGCCGACGACATCGCCCTGGTGGACCGCGGTCGGGTGGCGCACACGGGCTCGCCGGACCAGTTCAAGGCGCTCATCGGGGCCTATGTCGAGGTCGTCGTCGCGGACGCGGACATGATGGCGAAGGCGGCCGGAGTGCTCGATCAACTCACGGGCGCCGAGCCGTCGTTCGACCGTGAACGCGACGCCGTCGGCGCGGTCACCAGGGACCGGACGCTCACCCTGCCCCGCCTGGTGCGCGAACTCGACGCGGCGGGCGTGCCGTTGCTCGACGTGACCCTGCGGCAGCCGACGCTCGACGAGGCCTTCATCCGACTGACCGCCGGCGTCAAGGAGCCCGCAGCATGAGCACATTGGCGTACGACGGCCTCGCGATGGTCGGCCGGCAGCTGCGGCGGGTCCGCAACAGTCCCGGGCTCGCGATCCTCACCCAGGTCATGCCGATCAACATGCTGCTGTTCTTCGGCTACGTCTTCGGCAGCGCCCTCGCGATGCCCGGCCACGCGTACCGGTCCTTCCTGGTGCCGGGGCTGCTGGCCTCGACGGCCGCGGGCGGGCTGATGACCGGCATGTTCCAGGCGGCCGCCGACTCGCACCGCGGCGTGATGGACCGCTTCCGCGCGATGCCGGTGAGCCGGGCGGCCGTGCCGCTCGGGCAGGCGGTGGCCGACCTCGTGGTCACGGCGATCGGGACGGTGCCGCTGCTCCTGGTCGGCCTGGCGGTGGGCTGGCGGGTCGAGGGGTCCGCGCCCCGGGCCGTGGGCGCCGTGGGGTTGCTGCTCCTGTTCCGGTTCGCCTGCACCTCGATCGGGATCTTCCTCGGACTGCTCACCAGGAGCGAGGATGCGGCCGGGCAGCTCGGTGCCTCGACGTTCGTGCTGCCGCTGCTGTCCAACGCCTACATCCCGACCGAGGGTCTGCCGGGCCGGCTGCGCACGGTCGCCGAGTGGAATCCGATCAGCGCGGTGACCACGGCCCTGCGGGACCTGTTCGGGAACGCGCCGGTGCCGGTGGATGCCGCCTGGCCGGTGGCGCATCCGATCGCGGGGTCACTGGTGTGGTGCGTGGCGCTGATCGCCGTGTTCATGCCGCTCGCGGTACGGAGGTACTCGTACGGCGGCCGGTGATCTCAACAGCTGGGGGTCGAGGGGCAGTTGTCTTCGGTGCAGGGCGGGTGGAACGCACCGAAGACACCGTCCATGGCAGGGGCACGCCCGAATACGGGCTGCGAGCCGGTGCACCACTGCATGCCGTGGGGATGACGGACGACTGCCGCAGTGCCGCACCGGACGCACGAACGCCGGTACGGCTCAGCGCCCGCCGAACAGCGAACGGCGCAGTCGGCGCAGCGGCGCGAAGAGCAGCACACGGCTGATCCGGTTGCCGCTGGCGCTGCGCTCACGTGGGGTGTCACGCGCGGTCAGCTCACGCATCAGCGAGGTCGCCTCGGCCGTCTCGCGCTGCGGTACGGCCGGGCCGCCCAGCACCGAGAGATGGCGGTCGAGACGCGAACTGGTCGCGCTGCTCCCGCAGGTGATCGCAGGGACCCTGGCCCTGCTGCGCACTGTTATCTGTTCCATGTCACTCCCCACCCGTACGAGTCCACCCGGCCCGGGCAGGGTAACCCTATCGCTCCCTCGGGGCACTCGTGTATCGCGGTCACAGGATTCACCTTCCCCATAAGGGCGTTGACGACTCCTCCATGGTCACTCTCCGAATCCAACCGATTTCAGGGCGAGTTGGACAATGGGCTGGCTGGTGGGCTGTGGTGAGCCACCGTCGGGCTCGACGGTCACTGCGAGTGACGTGGCCGACTTGTTCAGGTCGGTCGCGACCAAGGGCGTGTCGCCGCCTCCGAAGAGCCCGAGGGAGCGTGGTTGCGCACCGGGGCGCATGAGCCAGAGCTGGTGCACGCGTCCGCTGGGCAGGGCTCCGTATCCGCTCAGCGTGACGACCGCCTGCCCCTCCGATGCGGAGGCGACCGCTCCGATACTTCGGCCCCGGGGGTCCTTGCGGGTGGTCGCTCGCGCGTCGGGAGCTGCGAGAACGTGGGCGATCTCACGTGCCTGGGCGCGCTCGGCGTCCAGCTTGTCCTGGGTCCGGTTCGCCTGGACGGCGAACAGCGAGGCGACGACGAGGGCCGCGGCCGCCGTCGCCGTGGCGAACGGCACGAAGAAGGGGCGGCGCTCACGCGGCGCACGGGAGCGTCCCGGCGGTGGTTGCGTGCCCCAGACGTGCGGCGGCAGCTGGGGCGTGTGCTCCCTGGCGACCGTCCCCGCCTCCTGCGGTGTGGCGCGTACGGCGGCGAGCACCCGGTCGCGCATCGCGGCCGGCGGCGGGGCGGCCGTGGACCAGGCGAGGCGGACGGCGTCCTCGGAAAGGGCACGCACCTCGGCACGGCAGCGCTCGCAGTTCTTCAGGTGCCGCTCGAAGCGGACCCGCTCCGCGGGCTCCAGGGCGTCGAGCGCATAGGGGGCCGCGAGCGAGTGCAGATCCCCGCGGCCGAGCAGTCGGGCGAGCAGACTCATGCGACACCTCCCAGGCACTTGCGCAGCTGGGTGAGTCCGTCGCGCATCCGGGTCTTGACCGTGCCCAGCGGCAGCGAGAGCCGCTCGGCCACTTCACGGTACGTGTAGCCGTCGTAGTAGGCGAGGGTGACGGACTGGCGCTGCAGGGTGGTGAGGCGGTCCAGGCAGCGGCGTACCCACTCGCGTTCGAGGCCCGCCTCGACCTCCTCGGTGACCTGGTCGAAGGCGGGGTGGTGGGCCCGGCGTGCCTCGCGCTGTTCGCGGTCGACGGCCGCGCGGGCGCTGCGCACCCGGTCGACGGCGCGGCGGTGGGCGAGGGTGAGGATCCAGGACAGGGCGCTGCCGCGGCCGGGGTCGAACCGCGCGGCGGACCGCCAGAGTTCGAGCAGCACTTCCTGCGCCACCTCCTCCGACTGCGCGGGGTCGCGTACCACCCGGCGGACCAGTCCGAACACCGGACCGGAGACCAGGCCGTACAGCTCCTCGAATGCCTTCTGGTCGCCGCCTGCCACGAGTACCAGAAGCTCGTCCGCCTCCACTCGGTCCCCCTCTCCCCGGCCGCATGGGCCCCGTCCCGTCACACCAGGCATTCGCAACGAACGCACCTCCGGATGGGGTACGGATCAGCGCGCCCGAAACGCGGGTCCACGCCCCACCAAAGAAGTTTCGCGGCTGGACTGAAACAAGATCAGGGGTTTGCCGTAAAGACCTTTGAGATTCCACCAATCCACTCCGGCGACCGCTCCGAATCAGCGTTCGTCAGGCAAGTTGGGACTGAGGACGGACGGCATGACACCTATCTCCAGGAGCGGCTCGGGACGCAGGAGCATCGCGACCCTGATAGCCAGTGCGCTGGCCGCCGGCGGGCTCGCGGCCGCCGGTGTGGCCACGCTGGAACCGGGGGCGGCCTCCGCCTCCAGCCACCGGGAGGCTCCCCTGATCTCGGGGCAGCCCCAGTACGACAACACGGACCTGTACGCGTTCGTCAGCCCGGACAAGCCGGACACCACGACGGTCATCGCGAACTTCATCCCGTTCGAGGAGCCGGCGGGCGGCCCGAACTTCTACCAGTTCGGCGACGACGCCCAGTACGACATCCACATCGACAACAACGGCGACGCGCAGGGGGACCTGCTGCTGCGCTACACGTTCCGCACGCAGACGAAGAACAAGAAGTCGTTCCTGTACAACACGGGCGTGGTCAGCAATCTGACCGACCCGGACCTGAACATCACGCAGACGTACAACATCGACCTGATCAAGCTGAAGAACCAGAGGGTCGTCTCGAAGACCAGGCTCGCCGACGACATCCCGGTGGCACCGTCGAACGTCGGCAAGGCGTCGATGCCCGACTACGGCAAGCTGCGCGACCAGGCGGTCTACAAGCTCTCCAACGGCGGCCAGACCTTCGCCGGCCAGGCCGACGACCCGTTCTTCGCCGACCTGCGCGTCTTCGACCTGCTGTACGGCGGGAACCTCTCCGAGGTCGGCCGGGACACCCTCAAGGGCTACAACGTCAACTCGATCGCCCTGCAGCTGCCCACGGACATGCTCACGGAGTCCAAGCATCAGCCGATCATCGGCGTCTGGTCGACCGTCGCGCGCAGGAACGCCCGGGGCTACTACGAGCAGGTCTCGCGCCTGGGCAACCCGCTGGTCAACGAGGTCGTCAACCCGCTGAAGGACAAGGACAAGTTCAACGCGTCCTCGCCGTGGGAGGACGGGCAGTTCCTGAAGAACGTGACCAACCCCGAGCTGCCGAAGCTCATCGAGGCGATCTACAAGATCAAGGCGCCGTCGGAGCCGCGCAACGACCTCGTCGACGTGTTCCTGAAGGGCGTCAAGGGCCTCAACCAGCCGCCGTACGTGCGTCCGGCGGAGGAGCTGCGCCTGAACACGTCGATCAAGCCGACCGCCTATCCGAAGCGGCTGGGTGTCCTCGACGGTGACAACGCGGGCTTCCCGAACGGGCGCCGGCTCACCGACGACGTGATCGACGAGGCGCTCCAGGTCGTGGAGGGCGAACTGGTCGGCTCGAAGAACGACCTGGGCGACGCGGTGGACAAGAACGACAAGGGCTTCGGCAAGTACTTCCCGTACCTGGCCAACCCGACCTCCGGTTCGCGCGGTGCGACCGCCAAGGGCGTCTCCAGCGGCAGCGACGTCAAGAGCCAGCTCGGTGACGCGCTGCAGCCCGCGTCGGCGGGTGGCATGAACAACACCACGCTGATCGCGGCTTCGGCCGGTGGCGGAGCTGCCGGTATCGCGCTGATCGGCGCGGGCCTCATGTGGTGGCGCCGGATGCGCAGCCGCGCGTACTAGTCCGCACTGTTACCGGCGGACCGGGCGGCTTCTTCGGAGCGGCACCGCCCGGTCCGCGGGCTTCGGCCCATACACCCTGGAGGAGAGGGCATGGCCCCGGACACTGAGGACAACGAAGGCTTCGCGGAGAGTGCCGCGGTTGCCGAGCCGGAGTTGGAAACAGCCGCCGGCTCCCCGGAAGGCGTGTCCGCCGACGAACGCGTTGCCGCCGTTCGGCGGGTCGCTGCTGCCGGGCGGCGTTGGCACATGGGGCAACTGGCCGGGGTTGCCGCCCTGTTGGCCGTTGCGCTGACCGGTGGGTCCATCGCTTACGGCGCCATCCGGGACGGTGGTACCGCAGCCGTGTCCGCCGCGCCCAGTGCGCTGTCGCCGGCGTTGCTGAACAGCGGGGACATCGACGCGAGCATCCTCGCGCTGCAGGCCCATCTCAAGGCGCAGCCAAGGGATTTCGGGAGCTGGGCGAGTCTTGGGCTGGCGTATGTCGAGCAGGCGCGCACCAAGGGTGACCCCTCGCGTTACCCGCAGGCCGAGAAGGCTCTGAAGCGCTCCCTCGACGTGAAGCCCGGCAACGAGCAGGCCATCACCGGGCAGGCAGCCCTCGCCGCGGCCCGGCACGACTTCAAGGACGCCCTGAACTACGCCGACCAGGTGCTGAAGGAGAACCCCTACAGCCAAAGCGCCCTCTCCTCCCGTATCGACGCCCTCGTCGAACTCGGCCGCTACGCCGACGCGTCGAAGGCGGCCGACACCGCGGACTCGCGGCGCCCGGGCATCCCCGTCTTCACCCGGTACGCGTATGTGCACGAGCTGCGCGGGGACGTGAAGACGGCCCGCCGGGTCCTGGAGCAGGCCCTCGGCACCGCGAGCACCAAGGGCGACATCTCCTACGTCGCCTTCCAGCTCGGCCAACTCGCCTGGAACCAGGGCGACTACAGGACCGCGGTCGACTACTACGCCCGCGCCCTCGCCGCCGACGACACCTACCTCCCGGCGCTGGAGGGCCGCGCCCGCGCCGAGTACGCGAGCGGCGACAAGGCGACCGGGCTCAGGGACATGGAGCAGCTCGTCGCCCGCTACCCGCTGCCCGGGCCGCTCGTGGAACTGGGCGAGATGTACGAGAACCGCGGTGCCGACGGCGACGAGGCGAAGGCCCGTGACCAGTACGCCCTCGTCGACGCCTGGATCGCGCTCGCCCGCGCGGGCGGCGTCAACGCCGACCTCGACACCGCCCTCGCGGCGGCCGACCACGGCGACAGGGCCGCGGCCCTGCGCGCCGCCCGCGCCGAGTGGGCCCGCCGCCACACCGTGCACACCGCGGACGCCCTGGCCTGGGCTCTGCACGTCAACGGCAAGGACGCCCAGGCCCTCCCGTACGCCCGCCAGGCGACGGCCACCGGCTACCGCAACGCCTCGTTCCTCTACCACCGCGGCATGATCGAACGCGCCACCGGCCACACCGAGGACGCCCGTGACTCCCTCAAGGCGGCGCTGAAACTCAACCCCGGCTTCTCGCCGCTGGGCGCCCGCGCAGCACGCAAGGCATTCGCAGACCTGGAGGCGGCGAAGTGAACCCCCGTCGATTGCTCGCCTCCACCGGGGCCGTCCTCACGGCGGCCTGCGCGCTCGCGCTGGTACCTTCCACCGGCGCGAGCGCGCACCCCCTCGGCAACTTCACCGTCAACCGCTACGACGGCCTGGTCGCCGCCCCCGGCAAGCTCCGCGTCGACCACGTCGAGGACCTCGCCGAGATCCCGGCCACCCAGGCCAAGCCCGACATCAAGCGGCTCGGTATGACCGAGTGGGCGAAGGAGCGGTGCGCGAAGGCGGCCGAAGGCAGCAAGGCCACGGTCGACGGACGGGCCACCACGCTGACCGTCGGCAGCAGCAGGGCGCAGCTGCGGCCCGGGCAGGCCGGGCTGAACACCATCCGGGTGGAGTGCCGGCTGACCGCGCCGCTTCCCAAGGGCGACACCGTGAGCCTCGGCTTCCACAGCGAGGGCGCCACCTCGGGGCCCGGCTGGCGGGAGATCACCGCGCGCGGCGACCGGATGACGCTCACCGCGACGGACGTACCCAGGACCTCGGTCTCCCATGAGCTCACGAGCTATCCCAAGGAGTTGCTCTCCTCCCCCGCCGACACCTCGACCGCCTCGCTGCGCGTGCGCCCCGGCGGACCGGCCCTGGTCGAGGCGCGGCAGAACGCCCCCGCCGCCTCCGTGCTGCCGCGCGGCGCCGACCGCTGGACACAGGCCCTGAACAACCTGGTGGCCCGCCACCACCTCACCTTCGGCTTCGCCGCGCTCTCGCTGCTCATCGCGGTCGTCCTCGGCGCGATGCACGCGCTCGCCCCGGGCCACGGCAAGACGTTGATGGCCGCGACGGCAGCCGCCCGCGGCGGCCGCGCCCGCCTCAAGGACGTCATGCCCCTGGCCGCCTCGGTCACGGTCACCCACACCCTGGGTGTGGTCGCCCTCGGCCTCCTGGTCACGGCCGGCTCCGCGGCGGCCCCCTCGGTGATCATCTGGCTGGGCATCGCCAGCGGCGTCATGGTCACCTGCGCGGGCGCAACCCTCGTACGCCGAGCCTGGCGCAACCGCGGCCCCGGCCCGGGACACACCCACGACCCCGACCACGACCATCCGCATCCGCATCCGCACGGCCCCGCCGGACACACGCACCCGCACGAGACCGCCGAGACCGAGGAACGCGCCCTGGTCCTGGTCGCCGCCCACACCGAAACGGCCTCGGTGGCGGCGAAGGCCCACACCCACACGCACTCCCCCGGCCACACGCACGACCACGATCACGAACACTCCCACGGCCACGAACACGACCACCCTCACAGCCACGACCACGACCACGATCACCACCACGACCACACCCACCACTCCGACCACCCCCACCCCCACTCACACACCGTCGAGCACACCCACGGCGGTTTCACGCACACCCACTCCGTCGCCCCCACCCTGCGCGGCACGATCCTGCTGGGCTTCGCCGGTGGTCTCGTGCCCAGTCCCTCCGCGGTCGTCGTGCTCGTCGGCGCGGCGGCGCTCGGTCAGGCCTGGTTCGGGCTGCTGCTCGTCGTCGCGTACGGCGTCGGGCTCGCCCTCACCCTCACCGCGGCGGGGTTCGCCGTCGTCAGGCTGGGTACCGGGATGAACCGTGTGCTGGACAGGCGCCCCCGCTGGACCACCCACCCGATGGCGGCCCTCGTCCGCAGGACCGCGCCCCTGGGCTCGGCGTTCCTCGTCGTGGCTCTCGGGGTGGGACTGGTGCTCAAGGGGGCCGCATCCGCACTCGGCTGAGCTACGTTTGTGAAGAAAACGCACGGAGTGGAGAAAACACGCGGATGCGAATGGGGGACGCCCGTGTCCGAAGAACCGGGCAGTGAACGTCTGATCGCGGGCCGCTACCGTCTCCTGTCCCCCCTCGGCGAGGGCGGCATGGGAACCGTGTGGCGCGCCCGGGACGAGGTGCTGCACCGCGAGGTCGCCGTCAAGGAGGTGCGTGCGCCCGCCGGGCTGCCGGCTTCGGACGTGGAGCGGATGTACGCCCGGCTGGAGCGCGAGGCGTGGGCGGCCGCGCGGGTCGCCAACCGCAATGTCGTCACGGTGTACGACGTGGCGACGCAGGACGGCCGGCCGTGGATCGTCATGGAGCTGGTCCGCGGGATCTCCCTGGCCGAACTCCTGGACGCCGAGGGCCCGTTGGATCCGCGGCGCGCCGCACACATCGGTGCCGAGGTGCTCGCCGCGCTGCGGGCGGCACACGAGGCCGGGGTACTGCACCGGGATGTGAAGCCGGCCAATGTGCTGCTGTCGAACGACGACCGGGTGGTGCTCACCGACTTCGGGATCGCGCAGGTCGAGGGCAGCTCGGCGCTGACGATGACCGGCGAGGTGATCGGCTCGCCGGAGTTCCTGGCGCCGGAGCGGGCGCTGGGCCGCACGCCCGGCCCGGAGTCCGACCTGTGGTCGCTCGGCGTCCTGCTGTACGCGGCGGTCGAGGGCAACTCCCCGTTCCGCCAGGACACCCCGCTCAGCACCCTGCGCGCGATCGTCGACGAGGAGCTCCCGCCGCCGCACCGGGCCGGTCCGCTGACCCCCGTCATCGAGGGGCTGCTGCGCAAGGATCCCGCCGAGCGGCTGCCGGCCGACCGGGCCGAGCAGGACCTGCGGGTCATCGCGGCGGGCGGCACGCCCCACGCGTACGGCGCGCCGGTGTCTCCGTTCGCCCCGACGGTCGCGGCGTTCCCGCAGCCTCAGTCGCCGACGCCTCCGATGCCGTATCCGGCCGGACGGACACAGCCCGCGCCGGGTCCCGGGACGACGGCTACGGCCGCACCGCCGCCGGAGCGCAACCGCCGGGCCGGTGTCGTCCTGCTCGTCGGGGTGCTCGTCCTCGCCCTGGCCATCGCGGGGCTGACGTACGCGCTGCTCAACCGCGACCACGGCGGCGGAGACAACAATGCCGACACCCCCCGTTCGGACACCGGGACTCCGCCGACCGCCCAGCACAGCAGCCCGGGCTCAGGCGCGAGCCCGACGCCGAGTCCGAGCAGCAGCGCCTCCAAGGCGGCGCCCCAGACCGTGAACGTCACGCTGTCCGGCTCGAACACCGACTACTCCGGCACCTGTCCGCCCGCCCGCAGCGACGCGCCCGAATTCACCGCGACCTTCACGGTCGGGAAGCTGCCGGCGGAGGTCAGTTACCGCTGGCTGTCGAAGGACGGACAGATCATGGATCCGGGATGGAAGACCCTGTCCTTCCCTGAGGGCGGCGGAAAGACCAAGCAGGACAGGGCGTTCGTGACGACGTACAACAACACCGGGACCTTCCGGAACTCGATCAGTGTCGAGGTGCGCTCGCCGAAGCAGACGACCTCCAACTCGGTCCCGTTCTCGGTGACGTGTGTGTCGGAGACCCCGACGGGCGGGGCCTCCTCCAGTACTTCGCCGTCGCCTTCCGAGTGATCAGGCCGCGCTGGTCAGGACGGGCAGATAGCCGCCCGACTGGCCGGCCGCGGTGGGGTGGTACGACTCGCCGATGTTGAACCACTCGACGCTGTGCAGCCAGGAGCTGCCGGAGCAGATCTCGTGACCGGTGAAGGTGGTGCGGACGTCGCCGAAGGTGAAGCCGTGGTCGGCGGCGACCTTGGCGGTGGCGGTGTCCAGGTAGTCGGCCGCGTCGTTGATCGCCTTCCGCTTGGTCTCGGAGAGACCGAGGCAGGTGGTGCCCAGCTTGTAGAAGCGGGGGTAGCCGAGGACGACGACGTGGGCGTTCGGGGCCTTGGCGGTGATCGCCGAGTAGACGTTGTTCAGCTGTCCGGGGAGCGTCGAGTCGACGTACGCCTTCGCGGTGTTGATCCGGGAGAGGCAGGCGCTGTCGGACTGGAGCACACATGTCGTCATGACGTCGGAGAAGCCTGCGTCGTTGCCGCCGATGGTGATGGAGACCAGGCCGGTGGCGGAGCTGAGCGGGCCCAGCTGACCTGACAGAACATCACCCGTACGGGCGCCCGAGCAGGCGGTGAAGTCGAACGTCGAGGGTGAGTGGGCGGCGGCCCAGAGGTAGGGGTAGGCCTTGGTGCTGCGCTTGCAGTCGCCGCCGGCGCTGATGTAGCTGCCGGTGCCGACGCCGGAGGAGTAGGAGTCGCCGAGGGCCACATAGCCGGTGGCTGCGGCCTGTCCGGACGCCTGCGCCGCCGTGGCCCCGGTGAGGGCCGTGCCGGCGGCGAGGAGGATCGAGCTCACGAAAACGGCAATTCGGGAACGTCTCATGGAACCTCCCTTTAGCAGGATCTCTGCCGTAACCGTCGTACCAATGACACGTGTCGATGGGAAGTGTTCATGTCAAGACTTTTCAGACCCTGACGGGTCGTCACCGTCGCTTCACGGCATGTTTGATTACGTGCCCATGACAGGTTTGTTGACGACTCCTCAACTCCCTTGTTCCACACCCGCCGATGACCCATCCTTTACTTCGGCTTGGGACGGGAACGCGACGTTCCGGGCCGTGCGCGCGACCTCGCGCGCACCCCCCACAGTCGTGCGCCCGACCCAGGCGCGCGGCGCCTAGAGGAGGACTCCCTCGTAATGGCACAACTGCGTAGCAGGAAGCTCCGGTTCGCCGCCGTCACCGGTCTGGCGACCGCCGCTCTCGTCGGCGGACTCACCACCCTCCCCGTCCAGGCCGCCCCGGCCGAGGGCAGGGTCCTGGCAGCCGGCTCCCCCACGGCGGTCAAGGACAGCTACATCGTCACCCTGAAGAAGAGCGCCGGCCTCAAGGCGGCGTCCAGCGCGGGCAAGAGCCTGATCAAGGAGTACGGCGGCACGGTCCGCAAGACCTTCGACACCGTGCTCAACGGATACACCGCCACCCTCTCGGCGACCGAGGCGAGGAGACTCGCGGCCGACCCGTCGGTGGCCTCCGTCGAGCAGAACCAGACCGTCCACCTGACCGACACCACGCAGTCGAGCGCCCCTTGGGGCCTGGATCGCATCGACCAGGCCGCGCTGCCGCTTTCCGGCACGTACACCTACCCGGACAGTGCGGGCAGCGGCGTGACGGCGTACGTCATCGACACCGGCGTCCGTATCACCCACAGCCAGATCAGCGGTCGTGCCTCCTACGGCTATGACGCGGTCGACGGCGACACCACCGCCTCCGACGGCAACGGCCACGGCACCCATGTGGCCACGACGATCGCGGGCACGACCTACGGCGTCGCCAAGAAGGCGAAGATCGTGGCCGTGCGGGTCCTCGACAACAGCGGTTCCGGCACCACCGCGGGCGTCATCGACGGCATCGAGTGGGTCACCGAGAACCACACCACGCCGGCCGTCGCCAACATGTCGCTGGGCGGTTCCGCCTCCTCCTCGCTGGACACGGCGGTCGCCAACTCCATAGCCGGCGGCGTGACTTACGCCGTCGCGGCGGGCAACAGCTCCGCCAACGCCTCCTCGTACTCCCCGGCCCGCGTCTCCACCGCGATCACGGTCGGCGCGACCACCAGCTCGGACGCGAGGGCCAGCTACTCCAACTACGGCTCGGTGCTGGACATCTTCGCGCCCGGCTCCTCCATCACGGCGGGCTGGAACACCAGCGACACCGCGACCAACACCATCTCCGGTACGTCGATGGCCACCCCGCACGTCGCGGGCGCCGCGGCGGTCTACCTCGCGGGCCACACCTCGGCCACCCCCGCCCAGGTCGCCACGGCCCTGGTGAACGGCGCCACCTCCGGCGTGGTGACCAGCGCGGGCTCCGGCTCCCCCAACAAGCTCCTGAAGCTCGTGCCGTAGCGACGGCACCAGGGGCCCGCCCGGCCTGAACCGCGGTTCCCCGGAGGCATTCGACGCCTCCGGGGAACACATGTTTAGAGCTGGATGAGAACAGGCGTGGGAGAGTTCGTCTCTTGACTCCCCTCTTGCGCTGCGCGACATTGAAGCCCGGCATCCGGCGCGCTGGGGGGCAAAGTCGCCAATGCAGACCATCCGTATCAAGAGACTCACCAAAAGACCTTCGGCCGACGGCGGTTCGTCGGCGGACGGCGCCGAGCGGGCGCGATCAGGACCGGGGAGGGACCTGTCGCCACTGCTCGCGGGCGCCGCGACGGCCGTGGGGGGATTCGGCGCGCTGCTCGCGCTGGCCGACTCGGGCTCACCTCTGCGCGGGCCGCTCACCCTGTTTTTTCTGCTCGCCGCGCCCGCCACTGCCATCGGGGCCGCACTGCGCGGGCTGGAGCCCTTCGGCCGCACACTCGCCGCGGTCGCGGGCGCAATTGTTCTCAACATGCTGGTGGCACAGGGCATGTTGGCCGTTCACCGCTGGTCGGTGCGCGGCGGAATCATCGCAGTGACCGTGATCAGTTTTCTGATTCTTCTGGGTTCTGTAACGGTCAAACCAACAAAAACGTGAGGCCTCGTTCCAGGTCTTGCCATACGGGTTCAATCGTCAATACCGTCGTACATCTCACCCGCACCGGTCCATCATCGAGCGGCCCAGGGGAGGGCTCAGGACCGCGATGGTTCCCGGCGTGGGGCGCGGTAGGGGGGTGCCGTGCTCGGTGACCGCACTTGTGACCGGGTCGTGCCGCGCGACCGTCTGCCGTTCCACGGCAGACGGGCAGCTTTGCCAGCTCGCCATCGGCGTGCACGGAGATCCATTTCGTCATGCCACAGGCGTGAAACCCCCCTTTCGAACCGGACAGACAACCGGGCCGCCCAGGGGCGGGCGGTCCACCGGACGAGAGGGACCAGACTCATGAGTTCTGTTCTGCGGCCGGCGGCCACGGGCCAAGGCCCGTCACTTGCCGGCCGATACCGGCCGATCTCCTCTCACCTGGCCATCGCGCCGCCGGTGAGCGTGGTGATTCCCGCCATGAACGAGGCGGAGAATCTCCCGTACGTGTTCAAGACACTTCCGGACTGGATACACGAAGTCGTGCTGGTGGACGGCAATTCCACGGACGACACCGTCGAAGTGGCCCGGGACCTGTGGCCGAACGTCAAGGTCGTCGAGCAGCAGGGCAAGGGCAAGGGGGATGCCCTGATCACCGGGTTCGAGGCGTGCACCGGCGACATCATCGTGATGGTCGACGCGGACGGCTCGGCCGACGGCAACGAGATCGTGTCGTACGTGTCCGCCCTGGTCTCCGGCGCGGACTTCGCCAAGGGGTCGCGCTTCGCCAACGGCGGCGGCACCGACGACATGACGTTCATCCGCAAGCTGGGCAACTGGGCGCTGTGCACCATCGTCAACCGCAAGTTCGGCGCCCGCTACACGGATCTGTGCTACGGCTACAACGCGTTCTGGCGGCACTGCCTGGACAAGATCTCCCTGGACTGCACCGGTTTCGAGATCGAGACCCTGATCAACATCCGGGTGGTCAAGGCGGGACTCAAGGTGCAGGAGATCCCGAGTTACGAGTACCTCCGCATCCACGGCGCGAGCAATCTGCGGGCCGTGCGGGACGGGTTCCGGGTGCTCAAGGTGATCCTCAAGGAGCGGTCGAACCGGCGCGAGCTGCGCAGTCAGGAACGCCACTCGCCGATGCTCGACTCGGTGCGGGGAGAGGTGTCTTGAGCGGTCTCGACATCTCCGTCGTGATCTGCGTCTACACCGAGGATCGCTGGGAGGACATCCTCGCGGCGGTCTCCTCGGTGCGCGCGCAGTCCCGTCCCGCGCTGGAGACGCTGCTGGTCGTCGACCACAATCCGGCTCTGCTGGACCGGCTCACCAGGGAGTACAAGGACTACAGGGAGACCGGTGAGGTCCGCGTGCTCGCCAACGCGGGCCCCCGCGGGCTGTCCGCCGGCCGCAACACCGGTATCGCGGCCGCGCGGGGTGAGGTGATCGCGTTCCTCGACGACGACGCCGTGGCCGAGCGGGAGTGGCTGCGGCGTTTCGCCGAGGGGTACGCGGACCCGCGGGTGATGGCCGTCGGCGGCCGTACGATGCCGATCTGGGCCTCGGGCCGCCGCCCTGCCTGGTTCCCGGAGGAGTTCGACTGGGTGGTGGGCTGCACGTACAAGGGGCTGCCGCCGGGCCTGGTGCGGGTGCGCAACGTCCTGGGCGGCAACGCCTCGTTCCGCCGCACGGCCTTCGACACGGCGGGCGGCTTCGCGACCGGTATCGGGCGGGACGGCGACAAGCGCCCGCTGGGCTGCGAGGAGACGGAGCTGTGCATCCGCCTGACCCGTGCCAGACCGGACGCCATCCTGCTGATCGACGACCGTGCGGTGATCCATCACCGGGTGCCCGAGGCGCGTGAGCACTTCGGGTACTTCCGCACGCGTGCGTACGCCGAGGGTCTGTCCAAGGCGCTGGTGGCGCGAAGTGTCGGGGCCGAGAAGGGACTTGAGTCCGAGCGCCGGTACACCACCCGGGTGCTGCCGGCCGGTGTGGTGCGGGGGCTGCGGGACGCCGTGCTGGCCCGGCCGGGTGGTGCGGGGCGGGCGGGCGCGATCGTCGCCGGGGTGCTGACGGCGGCGGGTGGGTACGTGGTGGGGAGCGTCCGGGCCCGCAAGGGCGGTGCCACGTTCTCCGTGGTCGGGATCGAGGGGGGATCTCAATGAGCGAAGCGCCCGTACCGGTTCTCATGTACCACTCGGTCGCGACCGCGCCGAACGACGCCACACGCGCGCTGTCGGTCGCGCCGGAGGCGTTCGCCGAGCAGATGGCGATGATCGGCGACCTGGGGCTCACCCCGGTCAACACGGCGACTCTGGCAGCGAGTTGGCGCTCCGGTCGCGCGCTGCCGCCGCGTCCGGTGCTGATCACCTTCGACGACGGTTACGAGGGGGTGCACCGGCATGCGCTGCCGGTGCTCGCCAAGCACGGCTTCGCGGCCACGCTGTTCGTCTCCACCGGCTGGATCAAGGGCGCGTACGACACCGGGGGCGGCCTCGACACGATGCTGGACTGGGAGCAGGTGCGCGAACTGGCCGCCACGGACGTCGAGATCGGCGGCCACAGCCACACCCACCCGCAGCTCGACCAGCTCGACGACGACGCGCTGCGGCACGAGCTGATCCACTGCAAGGAGATCGTCGCCGACGAACTGGGCACCGTCCCGGTCTCCTTCGCCTACCCCTACGGCTACTCCAGCCGCCGGGTGCGCCGGGCGGTCCGCGAGACGGGGTACGCCCAGGCGCTCGCCGTCGGCAACGGCCTCGCGCGCCGCAGGCAGGGGCCGTACGCCCTGCAGCGTGTGACCGTGCGCCGCGGCACGGGCATCGAGGAGTTCGAGCGGCTGGTCGAGGGCCGTGCGATCGCCCGCACCTTCGCCGGGGACCGTGCCCTCACCAAGGGGTACGCCCTGGTCCGCAGAGCACGACAGATCCGCCGGAAGGCCATCCGTTCCCGTGTCTGACACGACCACGACGACCGAGGCGAAGCAGCCCGCGACCGAGGCGCCCGAGCAGTCCGGGCGCCGTCTTCGGCTGCCCGGGATGGGCAGTTCCAAGGGCGGCAGTCCACTGTTCCGCAACGCCTACGCCCTGATGCTCAACACCGGTATCTCCGCGGTACTGGGCCTGGGCTACTGGCTGATCGCCGCCCGCTACTACTCCGAGTCCGCGGTGGGCCAGGGTTCGGCCGCGATCGCCGCGATGAAGCTGCTGGCCGGGCTGACGGCGGTGACGCTGACCGGTGCCCTCGCCCGCTTCATCCCGGTCGCCGGCCGCGCCACCGGACGCCTCATCTTCCGTACGTACGCGGCGAGTTGTGTGGTGGTGTCGTTCGCGGCGGGGATCTTCCTGCTGACCCTCAGCACCTGGGGGCCGTCGTACCACTTCCTGCACGGGCCGATCAAGGGCCTCGGCTTCATCATGGCCGTGGCCTCCTGGAACCTGCTGACGCTGCAGGACGGGGTGCTGACCGGGCTGCGGAGTGCGCCATGGGTGCCGGTCGGCAACACGGTGTTCTCGGCGGTGAAGCTGGCGCTGCTGGTCGGACTCGCCGCCAGCATGCCCACGACCGGTGTGTTCGTCTCCTGGGTGCTGGCGATCGCCACCTCCGTGGTGCCGCTCGGCCTGCTGGTGTTCCGGCGGCTGGTCCCCCGGCACATCGAGGCCACGGCGGACCACGCGAAGCCGCCGACGCTGAAGGAGATCGGCAGGTTCCTGGCGGGCGACTACACCGGCTCGCTGTTCTCGCTCGCCGTGGTCTATCTGATCCCGGTGATCATCGCTTCGCAGGTCAGCTCCGAGGACAACGCGTACTTCTACATCACCACGACGATCGGCGGCACGGTCAACCTGCTGGCCATCAACATGGGCGCCTCGCTGACCGTGGAGGGCTCGCACGACCCGGGCCGGCTGTCCGCCAACACCCGGGCGGCGCTCAAGCGGATGGCGCGGATCATGCTGCCGATCTGCGGACTGCTGTTCCTCGGCGCGCCGTGGATCCTCGGCGTGTTCGGCCAGGGCTACGCGGACGCGGCGACGCCGCTGCTGCGCTGGTTCGCGGTCGGCGCGCTGCTCAGGGTCGTCATGGAGACGTACTTCGCGGTGCTGCGGGCGCAGAGCCGGACCGCCGGACTGGCCTGGCTGCAGGGCCTGTTGTGCGTCCTGGTGCTCGGTCTGACGCTGCTGCTGCTCCCCCGCATGGGGCTGACCGGCGCGGGCGTCGCCGAGATCTCCTCGCTCGCGGTGATCGTCACCATCGCGGCGCCCAAGCTGTACCGGACGGTCCGGGCCGCGCCGGCCGACGCCGTCCCGGAGGACACGGCACCCGACGGGGACCTGGCCGACCTGGGGGCGAGCGAGGTCCCGGCCACCGAGAAGCCCCGCAGGCGGGGGCCCGCCTGGGCGCTGGACACGGACACCCTCGCGCTCGGTATCCACGTCGACTTCGACCACCTGGAGCGTCGCCCCGACGTCCGCCCCGGCCCGGGCACCCCGCCCGCCGGCACCCCCGTCGTACGCGTCGACCACCGGCCGACCTGGGCGAAGAACCCGGAGGTCGGGCTGCCCGTCGAGATGGGGGTCCCCCCGCGCGAGCGAAGCCGAGCGTGGGGGAGCGAACCGGGTTCCGAGGCCTCCCTGGGACCCGCCGAGACGGAGGTGGACGCGCCCTTCGAGTCCGAGTTCGAGCCCGGCTTCGACGCGGGGTTCGACAGGGGCCTGCACGCTCGCCTCGACGCGGGCGAGAAGGTCGTACGGGAGGCGGAGGCGTCGCTCGTACCGGAAGAGGCGCCCGTGTCGGGGGCCGAACCGCCGCCCCTCTCCTGGCGGGAGCGGCTGCGGCCCACCCGTCTCGGCGTCGTCCTCGGCTGTCTGCTGGTGGCCGCGCTGCTGCTGTACTGGGTGCCCGCGCTGCGCCTGGGCGAGGCCGATCTGGACCGGATGGGCGGGCTCGGCCTGATCTCGGTGCTGCCGCTGCCGACACTGATCGGGGCGGCGCTGCTGGTCGCGGTGTTCGCCTCGCTGCTGTGGCTGGGCCGGGAGCACAAGGCGCTGCTGCTGGTCACCCTGGTGGCGACGGTGGTGTCCCTGCATGCGCTGCCCGCGGTGATCGAGACCGAGCCGCGCTTCCCGACGGCCTGGCAGCACCTGGGGTTCCTCGACTACATCGACCGCACCGGGTCGGCCGTACCGGACCTGGACGCGCGCTGGAGCTGGCCGGGCTTCTTCGCGGTGGCCGCGTTCGTCACGAAGGCCTGCGGGGTCACCGACCTCACCGAGCTCATCCGCTGGTGGCCGCTGACCATCCAGCTCCTGTATCTGGCCCCGATGTTCCTGCTCGTGCGCTCGCTGCGGGCGAGCTGGCGCGCCAAGTGGACCGGCATCTGGATCTTCGTGCTCAGCAGCTGGGTGGGCCAGGACTACTTCTCCCCGCAGGGCTTCACCTACCTCCTCTACCTCGCCTTCGTCACCATCCTGCTGGTCTGGTTCCGTGAGCCGCGGGTGATCTGGACGAAGAGGCGGCCGGGTGAGGCGGAGGTCGAGCCGGCGAACCGGCGCCAGAAGGCCGTCCTGCTCGGTGTGCTGATCGGCCTGTTCATGGCGAGCGTCCCGGCGCACCAGCTCACCCCGTTCGTGATGCTGGGCGTGCTCGCGGTGCTCGTCCTGATCGGCAGGTCCGAACTGCGCGGCCTGCCGATCCTGTTCGCCGTGGTGGTGGCGGTGTGGATCGGCTTCATGGCCGAGCCGTACTGGTCCGGGCACTTCAACGAGCTGTTCGGCGGGGTCGGCGGCGTCGGCAGCAATGTCTCCACGTCGGTCTCCGGCCGTATCCAGGGCGGCGACTCGACCCACAAGCTGGTCCTGTACGCGCGGGTGCTGCTGGCCGGCGCCGTGATGGCGTTCGCCTGCTGGGGCTGGTGGCGGCGGCGCGACCACAAGTACCGGGAGCGCTCGCTGCTGGTGCTGACGTTCGTCCCGTTCCTGGGCTTCGGCATGCAGTCCTACGGCGGCGAGATGGCCCTGCGCGTCTTCATGTTCGCGGTGCCGGGCGCGGCCCTCCTCGGCGGCCTCGCCCTGTTCCCGCGCACCGGCGTCACCGCCGAGGAACGCGACAAGGACCGCGTGAGCCTCGCCCCGCTGGCCGCGCTGATGGCGGGCCTGGTCCTGATGGGCGGCTTCCTGGTGGCCCGTTGGGGCAACGAGCCGTTCGAGCGGGTCCGGCCCGGCGAGGTCGCCGCCATGGACTACGTGTACGCCCACGACAACCCGTCCGTCCGGCTGCTGTGGCTGAGCAACGACACGGTCAACGACGTGACACCGGCGATGCCGTGGGGCGCGAAGGACATGGAGCGGGTCAACTACGTGCCCACGCTGGCGCCCGCCGACCCGGTGCTGGTGTCGGGCCTGGTCAAGGCGCTCAAGGACGCGGGCCCGAACTCGTATCTGATGGTCAACGAGAGCCAGACGACCTATCTCGAGATGGACGTGGGCTACTCGGAGACCTGGCAGCCGCGGCTGATCCAGAACCTGGACCAGCGGCCCGAGCTGAAGAAGGTCTACGTCAACGACGACGCCACCGTCTACGCCCTCAGGAAGCAGCCCGAGGGCAAGGTGGCGAAGCCGGATCCGGGTCCGATCGGACCGCAGATCACCTGGACGCCGTGGTCGGTCGTCGGCGCCCTGGCCGCTCTCGCGCTGATCGTGCTGCTGACGGCGCGCGAGGTGGTGCGGGTCGCGGTGCGCCCGGGCGTGCGGCAACTGCGGTGGCTGCAGAGCAGCTTCTGGTTCTCGCTGCCGCTGCTGGCGGTCCTGCTGGCCTCGCTGGTGCAGCGGTTCCTGACGATGAAGTGACGCTGCGGTGGCTCAGCGCTCGAGCCACCGCACCTCGTACGCCTGCATCTCGAACCGCTTCCCGTCGACCTTCGCGCTGATCGACCGGTCGAGGGTGTTGACCACCAGGACGGTCCTGTCGGTGGCGAGGACGCGGACGTTGGGCACGTCGTCCGCGGCGACGGAGACGGTCGTGTACTTCGTGCCGGGCGGGAAGGCCCGGTGGAAGCGGGAGATGAGGTCGAACATGGGCAGCTTCCTGCCGCCGTCCGCGCTGTCGGTCGGCGTCCACATGCAGCCCGCGCAGTCGCTGCCCTTCTCGTCCTCCGGGTTCCAGTAGAAGCCGGAGGAGGCGCCGCCTTTGACCATGGCGATCATCCCGGCGGCCTGGACGGCGGCGCGGCGGGTCTCGGACCAGCCTTTGCGGTCGTCGTTCCCGTCGGCGGGCTCGACGTAGTACTCGGACCACCACAGCGGGAGGTTGCCGGTCCGCTGCCGCACCCACGTGCCGACGGCGGTGAACTTGTCGGTCGCCGCGAACTCGTTCGGCAGCATCTCGTCGTCGTTGGTGTAGCTGGAGCCGTCGACGACGACGAAGTCGGCGCCCGCCTTGTTCCTGTTCCAGTAGTCGAAGGCGTCGAGGACGCGCTGGTCCATGGCGCCCCACGGGCCCTTGAACGTCTTGGACGCCTCGTCGGCGCGCGGGTCGACACTGTCCATGACCAGGTACGGCCCGCCGACCATGATGTCCTTGTCGACCTTCTTCAGGGCCCGGTAGACCAGGTTGTAGAGCCTGGTGTAACCCTCGTAGTCCCAGCGGCCCTTGGCATCGCTCCAGAAGCCCTTGAACTCGTTCCAGACGATGAAGTGGCGTACGTCGGGATAGCGCTTGGCGACGGTCGCGGCGAGCGCGGCGAAGTCCCCGTAGTGCTCGGGCCGCGGGGCGGTCTCCAGCGCGGCCTGGCTCCAGTTCGTGTTGTCGACGCCGGCCTTGCCGCCCTTCATCCAGTCCGGGGAGCAGCACAGGGTGACGACCGGGGTGCCGCCGGACTTGCGGATGAAGTCGATACGGCGGTCCATCGCGTCGAAGTCGTAACGGCCCTTCACCGGCTCGGGGTTGTCCGCGCCCCAGCCCATGAGCGCCTGGTCCTGCGGCATCCCCCCGGCGTCCGAGAGCAGCCCCTCGACGCGCTCGGTGGCGGCGGAACTGCCCTCGTCGGCGCTGTACTGGGTGTGTGTGAAGCCCCAGCCGACCTCGGGCCTGTCCTGGTCGGGCGGGGTCACCGGGGTGCCGTGCACCGTGTCGCCGTTGCGCGAGGTGCCCGCGGTGCCGGCGCCGCCCCCTGGAAGCGTGTTGATCAGGGTCACGACCAGAGCCAGTGCGGCGACACCCACGCCGAGCAGCGCGGTGAGCCGCCACCGTCGCGCCCCCGAAGTCCACTCATGACGTCCCATCGAGGGAAACAGTAACCGGCGGAATGCCAGGTATGGCAGATGTTGTAGCAAACAGACACCGAGGACAGAGCGGGGGAAATCCAGTGCGCGCAGCGCCCGGGTGCCGGATCATGGACGCCATGTCTGCGAACCCATACGACGCTCTGCCGATCCGGCTCAACGTCGACGACAGCGACTCGCCGTCCGACGTCGTCGACGCGCTGTTCCTCGGCCGCTTCGCGACGGGCGAGCAGCCGTACTCGCATGCGGCGAACATCGACCGCGTCCGGTCCGGGGCGACGCTGCTGCCGCCGGGCGCCCGGGTGCTGCGCATGGCCCGTGACGACGACCGCAGCGCGACGCTGGCGGAGGGCGAGGGCTGGACGCTGCTGATCTCCCGCTGGAACCGCGGCGCCGACGTCACGGTGACGGCGACCAGCGCCGAGCTGGCGCAGAAGGTCCTCGACCAGGCGACGGAGGGTGCGGCGGACGAGCCCGAACCCCAGCCGGAGAACGTGACGATGGGCTTTTGGTACGTCTCCCCGAGGCGCGGCCCGCACCGCACCACCCGGCAGATCTCCGCGGGCACCTGGGACGAGGTGCGGGAGAACTACACGGCGCCGGTGGCGGACGCGATGGACCGACTGATGAGGACGACTCCGGAGGACATCGCGGGCCGACTGCTCCTGCTGCACGGCCCGCCGGGCACCGGCAAGACCTCGGCCCTGCGCACGCTGGCCCGTTCCTGGCGGGACTGGTGCCAGGTGGACTGCGTGCTCGACCCGGAGCGCCTGTTCTCCGACGTCGGCTATCTGATGGACATCGCGATCGGCGAGGAGGACGGGACGGGCAAGGGCCGCTGGCGGCTGCTGCTCCTGGAGGACTGTGACGAGCTGATCCGCGGCGAGGCCAAGCACACGGCGGGCCAGGCCCTGTCGCGGCTGCTGAACCTGACCGACGGCCTGCTCGGCCAGGGCCGCAACGTGCTGGTGGGCGTGACGACCAACGAGGACCTGGAGCGTCTGCACCCGGCCGTGGTCCGCCCGGGCCGCTGTCTGGCCCGTATCGAGGTGGGGCAGCTGACCCGCGCGGAGGCGGTGAACTGGCTGGGCACCGAGGAGGGCGTGGGCCGCGAGGGCGCGACCCTGGCGGAGCTGTACGCACTGCGCCGGGGCACCTCGCCGACCGCCCTGCCGGAACCGCGGGACGGGGCGGACGCCGGGCTGTATCTCTAGGCGACCGGTGTTTTGATGGACGTATGACCCTGTTCGTCGGAACGTCGGGGTGGCAGTACAAGGACTGGCGGGAGGTCTTCTACCCCGCCGGTGTGCCCATGCGGCTGTGGCTGGAGGAGTACACGGAGCACTTCGCCACGGTGGAGATCAACAACGCTTTCTACCGGCTGCCGACACGGGAGAACTTCGAGGCGTGGCGGGAGCGCGTGCCGCGGGACTTCGTGGTGGCGGTGAAGGCGAGCCGCTACCTCACCCACATCAAGCGCCTCAAGGATCCCGAGGAGCCGGTCCACCGTCTGATGAGCCACGCGACGGGCCTGGGCGACCGTCTGGGGCCGGTGCTCCTGCAACTCCCGCCGACGCTGAAGGCCGACGCGGGGCTGCTGGACGCGTGCCTGGCCTGCTTCCCCTCGTCGACCCGGATCGCGGTCGAACCGCGTCACGACTCCTGGTGGACGAAGGAGGTCCGCAAGGTCCTGGAAGCCCGGGGTGCCGCCCTGTGCTGGGCCGACGTCCAGGCCCGCCCCGCCACCCCGCTGTGGCGTACGACCGACTGGGGCTACGTCCGCTTCCACCAGGGCCGCGCCCACCCATGGCCGCACTACGGCCGCCGCTCCCTGGAAACCTGGGTGGACCGCATCGCCACCACCTGGTCCGACCGCCGGGACGTGTACGCGTACTTCAACAACGACCCGGGCGGGGCGGCGGTGAAAGACGCGGTGACTTTCAGCCGGGCGGCAACCAGAGCTGGCCTCACGGTGACCCGCACACCGGAACTGGCTGCGCGGCGCTGACCAAAGCGCCCCGACAGGGGCGCGGGGAACTGCGCGACAAGCCACAGCGAACCTGTAGACGATCCACGGGCCGGCCGCAGTGCCAACAGCACCCCCGGGGGGACTGCTCACCCCCCGTAAGCCGCCCGCAGGGCATCCCGCACGGCGGCCAGCGCCGCCTCCTCCCCCACCGCCAGCCGCCGAGCCCGCTCCACGTAGGCCTGGGCCGCCAGGGCCAACTCCCGCTCCGCCGCCGAGCCCGCCGCAGCGACGAACGTACCGTTGCGCCCCCGCGTCTCGATCACCCCGTCGCTCTCCAGCGCCCGGTACGCCTTGGCGACCGTGTTCGCCGCGAGCCCGAGCGACTCGGCCAGCCCCCGCACGGTCGGCAGCCGGTAGCCCACCGGCAGCACCCCCGACCGCGCCTGCTCGGAGATCTGCGCCCGCACCTGCTCGTACGGCGCGGCACTGTCGTCGATGTGGATCTTCAAGGTCACGCTGCCGATTGTCCCGCACCGGCCCGAAAATGAGAGGCACCCGGGTGGGCCTTCCCCGTAGCGTGCGCCCAATGACAGTGACCGTGCGCGATCTACGCTCCGACGACCGGGCCGACGTCGAGGGTTTCGCCCATGTCCGCCACCTGGCCCTCCCGCACATCCTGTGGACCCCGGACGCCATCGTCCACCGCCTCGCCCACACCCACCCCGACGCCCGCTTCAGATCCCTGGTCGCGGAGGAGGACGGCGAGGTCGTCGGCACCGCCCAGGTACAACTGGCGTACGACAGCCCGGAGCCGGGCCAGGGCATGCTCAACATCTATGTGCACCCCGACCGCACCCGCCGCGGCGCCGGCCACCTCCTGGTCCGCGCGGCCGAGCAGCACCTGGCCGAGCACGGCGCGACCAAGCTGTTCGCCTGGGTCCTGGACGAGCCCGCGGGCCGGGCCTTCGCCGAACGGCGCGGCTACCGCGCCAGCCGCTTGGCCCACTTCCTCCGCCTCGACCTGACCGGCGGGACGCTTCCGCCGCTCCAGTCCCCGCCGCCGGGCGTCGAACTGCGCTCCGCGGCCGACTTCGCCGACGATCCGCGTCCGCTGTTCGAGCTGGATGCGCTGACGACCTCGGACGAACCGAGCGATGTCGACGCCGAGCTCACCGACTACGAGACCTGGATCGAGGAGAGCTGGAAGGCCCCGCTGCTCAACCGGGAGCTGACCACGATCGCGCTCGTCGAGGGCCGACCGGCCGCCTTCAGCGTGGCCTGGACGGACACCGCCACCGGCCGCTACGCGACCGCCATGACCGGCACCGCCCGCGCCCACCGCGGCCGCGGCCTGGCCAAGCTGGTCAAGAACGCCTCCCTGCACCGCGCCCGCGCCGCCGGATACACGGTGGCGCTCACGGGCAACGACTCCGAGAACGAGCCCATGCTCGCGATCAACAAGTGGTTCGGATACGAGATCTGCGCGTCGGAGGTGCGGTATGTCCGCGAACTCGCCTGACAGTCCACGGCAGTTGGACGTCGTCCTGGTCAAGGCGGGCCGGACGAAGATCCGTTACGGGGCGGAGCTGCTCGGCGACGACGGCACACGCGTCGTCGTCCGTGCGCTCTGGGCGGGCGACAGCGTCCGCGACTTCGGCTTCGTCCGCTTCGAGAGGGGCGACGTCTTCACGGAGTACTACTGGCGCGACCGCTGGTACGCCGTGAAGGAGGTCCGCGACTTCGAGGGCACCCTGAAGGGCTGGTACTGCGACGTCACCCGCCCGGCCACGCTCTCCGGCACGGAACTGGTCGTCGAGGATCTCGACCTGGACCTGTGGCAGTCCGCCGACGGCAGGGACGTACGCCGGCTGGACGAGGACGAGTTCGCCGAGAGCGGCCTGGCGGAGACGGACCCGGAGGCCGCGGCCGCCGCCGTCGCCGCCCTGGACGAGCTGGAGTCGCTGGCCCGCGAGGGCGGCTTCGACGCGCTGCTGGCCTGAGGGCTCACACCAGCGCCACCACCGCGTACCGCTCGTCCGTCACCTCCTTCCCCCACAGCTGCGCGTCCTGGGACAGCCGCTCCAGCCGCACCTCGGCGGCGAGCGGCGCCAGGAGGCCGGTGAGCACGTCGGCCGGTATGCCGACCGGCGTGACCGTCCCCCACACGCCCTCCACCAGCACCAGCCGGCCTCCGGGGCGCACCAGCTCCCGCCAGTGCCGCAGCACCCGGCCGGGCTCGGGCAGCGCCCACAGCAGATGCCGTACGAGGACGACGTCGAAGCGCTGCTCCCCCACCGGAGGCGCCGCCGCGTCACCGACCAGGAACGCCGCGTCACGTCCGGCCAGCTTGGCTCTCGCGAGGCCGACCATCGCGGGGGAGCTGTCCACCCCGGTCACATGGTGTCCCTGCTCGGATGCGAGGAGCGACAGGCTGCCGGTTCCACAGCCGAGGTCGAGGACGTCGCTCGGGCGCTCCGGCAGCCAGGAGCCGAGCCGCTCGGCCCAGGCGTCACGCACCCGCGGGTCGCGCAGACCGTGATCCGGTTCTTCGTCGAAGGAGGCGGCCTCCGCGTCCCAGTCCACAGCCGCCCAGCTCAGCGCGTCATTGTCGTTGGTCATGCGTCCAAGAGTGACACCCGCCACTGACAGTCGATTCGTGACAGCCACCACAGACAGACCCCGACCGATGAGTCACTCTCCCCGAAAGGGTCTACCTCCGTGAAAACGCGGAACCCGGTGGAACCTGAAGGAGGCAGCCATGCGCCGCACCACCGTGCAGAAGCCCCTGAGGAAGACGGACTCCCGCAAGGTCCGCGAGGAGGCCGACGCGCGCCCCTCCGGGCGCCCGGAGGTCCGCAAGGACATCGCACGAACGTGGTGGCCGGACGGCTGAGACAGCCGGTCCAGCCCATCAGTCAACTCAATCCAGCCGCTTGCGGTAGTGGATGCGGTCGTAGGGGCCGTCGACCCGCCGCTCGACGACCTCATAGCCGAACTTCGGATAGATCTTCTGGTTCTCCCACATCATCGCGTTGGTGTAGAGCCTGACCTCGGGCAGTCCGAGCGCACGCGCGCGTGCGTCCACGAACTGCAGCAGCCGTCGCCCCACGCCCCTGCCGTGCGCCTCGGGGTGGACGGCGATGTTGTCGAGGTACAGATGGTCCGCGCGCTCCTCGAGCACGACCAGGCCGATCACCGGGTCTCCCGTCACGAACACCTTCCCCGCGGCCACGTTCGCCGCGTGGTCCGCCTCCATGGGCTTCGGCACCACCCCGATGCGCTCGATGTAGTGGTGATAGGCGGCGTCGGTCACGGCCTTCACGGCCGGTACATCGGCGGCGACGGCCGCCCGGATCTCCTCGTCGGTCATGCCGCGCACGGTATTACCTGATCCCAGGCTGAGGACTCCCTTAACGGCACCATAAGGATCTCCATCACCCGCCTCCAGCAGGCGATTTCACGGTTTCTTGGGGCTAGCTTCTGATCGCGCCCCACGGGATTCGCCCCCGCGTCCCGCCCCGCGCGTCAGGACCGTTCCGAGGAGATTCCGCATGCCCGCACGCCGCCGCAAGGTCGCCGCTCTCACCGCCCTCGGCGCCGCCCCGCTCGCCCTGACCGTCCTCGCCGCCGGTCCGGCGTCCGCGCACGGCACGATGGGTGACCCGGTCAGCCGGGTCGCGCAGTGCTACGCGGAGGGCCCGGAGAGCCCGAAGTCGGACGCGTGCAGGGCGGCGGTCGCGGCAGGTGGCACCCAGGCGCTCTACGACTGGAACGGCATCCGGATCGGGGACGCGAACGGGCGGCACCGGACGCTGATCCCGGACGGCAGGCTGTGCAGCGCGGACAACGAGGAGTTCAAGGGGCTCGACCTGGCCCGCGCGGACTGGCCGGCGACGAGGGTGAGCGCGGGTTCGTACACCTTCAAGTACCGCGTGACCGCCCCGCACAGAGGCACCTTCAAGGTGTACGTCACCAAGGCCGGCTACGACCCGGCACACCCGCTGTCCTGGTCCGACCTGGACCTCGACCACCCGGTGGCGACGGCCACCGACCCGGTCGCCTCAGGCGGCTTCTACACCTTCTCCGGCACCCTCCCCGAGCGCTCCGGCAGGCAGCTTCTGTATGCGATCTGGCAGCGCTCGGACAGCCCGGAGGCGTTCTACTCCTGCTCGGACGTGAGCTTTGGTGGAAAAAACAGCGGCGGTGGTACGACGAGCGGCTCGTCCCCGGCGCCGACCGCCTCCGCCCCCTCCGAGCGGCAGATCGAGGCGGGTGCCGACAGGTCGACGGTCGAGCACCACGGTCACGGTGACGCCGGCGCGAGCACCTCCGCGGACCCGGCGACCGCCGCGGCCAACGGGCCCGAGGCGGCCGGGACGTCGGAGCACCTCGCCGAGACGGGTGCCGACGACAGCACCTCGTATCTCGCCATCGGTGGCGCGGCCGCCCTGGCGCTCGGTGCGGCGACGCTGTTCCTCTCGGTCTCCTCGGTCCGCCGCCGCACGACCGGCGACGGCGGACGGCACGGCCGCTGAGAGGGCGGAAAAGCGCGGGGCCTGTCCGGCGGCTCAGGTCGGACAGGCCCCGAGAGTGCGTCAGCTCAGTACCGACGCACAGGTGGTGGCGGAGGCACGCGCCGGGTCGAGGGCGTTGGCCACCTCATGGAAGGCGATCCGGTCGGTCAGTCCGATCAGGGCGTGCTCGGAGAGGTCGAGTGCGCACAGGTTCTGCAGCAGCACGTTGTGCACGTCGGAACCGCTCAGGAACTGACTGCTGTACGGCGTGACCACCTCGTCGTACTTGGTGGCGAGGACCGTGTAGTGGACGCCGGGGACCGTGTCGCCGCCCGCGTTGAGCTTGGTGAGGAAGGCGGATCCGACGATCTGGTCGGCGAGCCCGGGTGTCGAGGCGGAGATCAGGTCCGCGGCGCCGGGGAAGTACGGCAGCAGCTTGGTGAACCCGTCGAGGTCGGTGCCGTGGTTGTCGGGCGCGATACCGACGAGGGCGTTCACCTTGGCGGCTCCGCCGAGGAACTTGAGGTAGTACCGGGGCATCATGCCGCCCTGCGAGTGGCCGACGAGGTCGACCTTGGCGGCACCGGTCGCGGCGAGCACCTTGTCGACGTAGGCGGACAGCTGCTCCGCCGACTTGTCGATGGGGCCGAGGCCGTAGAAGACGGGGACGCCCGGCAGTTGGCCGTAGTCGAAGGAGAAGACGCAGTAGCCGCGGCCCTCCAGATACGGCGCGAGGGCCAGCCAGTTGTCGACGGAGTTGGCGAGGGTGCCGTGCACCAGGACGACGGGCCGGGAATGGGCGGCGGACGGCTTGCAGGAGTAGTCGTTCCAGCCGCTCGACGAGGCGGCGGCCGTGTCGGCGGCGTGGGCGGCGGTGGCGGGGACGGTGACGGCCGCGGCGGTCAGAAGCAGCGCGGTCAGGGGTCTGAGCACTCGTTTCCAGGGCAGCATCGTGTGATCTCCTTGCGGCTCAAGGGAGTTGCGATGGCCTTACGCCCTGTGATCCGGATCACGAAGGATGCTGTTCACTCGTCAAGTTACGGGCGAGTAGTGCAAGTGTGAAGTTACGCGTCAGTAAAAACTTCCAGTGATAACTGACTCGCCAGTAGCCGACGCCGAACCCTCACCAGGCGGGCCGGATGGGCCCATAGGGCGCAATACGTCCCAACTGCCCGCCCAGGGACCTCACTTCAGCCTCACCGAGCACGGCACTCCACTCCCGCACCACCTCCGCGGCAGCCTCCTCCGCGGCCCGCGTACAGGCCCATCCCCGCTCGGTCAGCACGATCAACTTGGCGCGGGCGTCCACGGGGTGCGCCCGGCGCTCGGCGTAGCCCTTCCGCACGATCTCGTCGACGAGCTGACTGGCGGCCTGCTTGGTGACGCCGAGATGGACCGCGAGGTCGGTGACTGTCGCGCCGTCCGGGGCGAGCCGCGCGAAGGCAAAGCCGTGCGCGGGGCGCACCCCCTCGAAGCCGCGGGCGACCACGCCC
The DNA here is from genome assembly GCF_040298885.1 of Streptomyces sp. NPDC001137. NCBI lineage: Bacteria > Bacillati > Actinomycetota > Actinomycetes > Kitasatosporales > Streptomycetaceae > Streptomyces > Streptomyces sp. NPDC001137. The sequence continues at coordinate 42,134 of NZ_JBEPBA010000004.1, read as the reverse complement.
GCATTGATGCGTTGCGTGAGCTCACCGGCGACGGCGAGCAGGGCGGCGGACAGGGCCATGGCCTCGGAGTTGTGCACGGAGGCATTGAAACACCCTTGACGGAATGGTCAAGCAGCTTGACCATGAGAGAGGTAGTCAAGCTGCTTGACCATATGGATCGGAGTCAGCCATGCCCGTCATCCGCACGTCCGAAGCCGTCACCCACGAGATACACGGCGCTCGCTTCGTCTCGTACGCCACCCCGCTCGCCGGCAGCAAGGAGCTGTGCGCCTGGCGCGGTGAGATCCCCGCCGGGACCAAGGCGCCGGTGCACACGGTCAATCGTGAGGAGATCTTCCATCTCCTCATCGGCGAACTGCTCATCACCCTCGACGGCCGCACGGACCGCATCACCGCCGGTGACACGGTGATCGTCAACCCCGGTGCGGCCTTCGGCGTCGAGAACCCCACCGAGCAGACGGCGATCTCCTGGGTCACCACGTCCATCGGCCTGGAGGCGGTCCTCGCCGACGGCACCCGCATCACTCCCCCGTGGGCCAACTGAGGCCTATGCCGCCAGCGCCCCCGGCCGCAGCGCCCCCGGTCCGAACTTCGCCCGTACCCGGTCCGCGACCTCCTCGATGCGGCGGGCCTTCTCGTCCACCGGGTCGAAGGTGAGCTGGTAGGAGGCCTGTTCGGCGGGGCCGAGGGACTCGGCGCGGAGGGCGAGGGCGCGCACCCGGGCGCGCTGGAGGCCCAGGGACTCGTACATGTCGTACGCCGTCCGGGTCAGGGCGGCCGAGTGGGCGGTGGGTTCCTTGAGGGTGCGGGTGCGGGTCGTCGCGGTGCGGTCGGCGTAGCGCGCTGTGAGGGTGAGGGTGCCGCAGACCTTGTCCAGGGCGCGCAGCCGGGCGCCCAGTTCCTCGGCGGCACAGAGCAGCGCGCGGCGGTGCCGGTCCGGGGACAACTCGTCGCGGGTGAAGGGGCGTTCGGCGGCCAGGGAGCGGGAGACGGCGTTCGGGACGACCCGGCCGCGGTCCACGCCGTTCGCCTTCTCGTGCAGTTCGCGGGCCGCCCGCGCACCGATCAGGCGCTGGAGTGTGGAGAGCGGTGCGGCGGCGACCAGACCCAGGGTGTCGAGGCCGTACTCGTTCAGGGTGCGGGCGGTGGCCGCGCCGACACCGGGGAGCGCGGTGACCGGGCGGCCCGCGAGGAACTCGGCGATGCCGTCCGGATCGCCGGGGGCCTCGCAGGTCACCCCGGGCCCGGCCGCGCCCAGCGCCACCCGGGCCAGCATCGGGCCCGGTCCGGCGCCGATCGCGCAGTCGACGCCGTACAGGGCGAGGGCGCGCACCCGGATCACCGCCGCCAGCTCGACCGCGCCGCGCCCGAAGTACCGCTCGGCGCCCCGCAGATCGGCCAGCGCCGCGTCCGGCGGCAGCGCCTGGACGACCGGGGTGAACTCCTCCAGCAGCCCGAGCAGCCCCGGCAGCGCGGCCTCGGACGCCGAAGGCAGCTGGAAACGTACGCACACGATGGTCATCCCGCACTCCCCGGGCTCTGGTGCCACAACTTCCGTACCTGTGAGGGCTCTTGGCCCGCGGGCCGCAGATCGGCCCACGGGTTCATCTCGTATCCGGTGGGCAGCTGGATCCGCCTGCCGCGGGCCGAATCCCCGCCGCCCTCCGGCAGCGGCTGCGCCAGCCGCTTCGCCACCTCGTCGAGGCCGCCCTCGGCGCGCAGTTCGACCAGTTCGGCGAGGTTCCAGGCGGCGGCGCCCACCACGCTGAGGCTGCGCGGGCCGCGCCGCTGCACCACTCCGCGCACCAGCAGCAGCCAGGAGTGGAAGACGGTGTGGGCACAGGCGTCGTGGGAGTCGTCGAAGAAGGCGAGGTCGACCAGGCCCGTGCCGTCGTCCAGGGTGGAGAAGATGACACGCTTGCCGGAGCGGATCGGCGGGGTCTGCGTCGCCGCCTTGGCGCCCGCCACGAGGACCGTCTCGCCGTGTCTGGTCTCGCGCAGCCTGCGCGCGGAGACCACGCCCAGCTCGTCGAGGAAGGCGCGGTGATCGTCCATCAGATTGCGCGAGGCGTCCATCGACAGCACTCCCAGCTCGGCACTGAGCTTCTCCGCCTCCGACAGGTCCGGCAGCCCGGCAGACGCCGTCTTCCGCCCGCCCGCCAGCGGGAGTTGGCCGCCACCCGCACCCCGGGCACCCCGGTGCAGCTCGGTCAAGTGAAGTTGCAGATCACGGCGGTTGGCGCCGAAGGAGTCCAACGCTCCGACCTGGGCCAGCCTTTGGGCCAGCGGTCTGCTCGGCCGCGCCCGCTCCCAGAAATCCAGCAGCGAGGCGTACGGCTGCCCCTCCGCGATCCGCGCCGCCTCGGCCTCGCTGATGCCGTACACGTCGGAGAGCGCCAGCCGCAGCCCCCAGGCCTCCTTCAACCCCTTGGATCCCCTGGATCCCTTGGGCTCCTCCGATTCAGACACCAGTTCGATACGGTGTGCGACCGCCGACTTGTTCACATCCAACGGCAGCACCGGCACCCCGCGCCGCCGCGCGTCCGCCAGCAGCAGCCGCTTCGGATACATGCCGGGGTCGTGCGTGAGCAGCCCGGCATAGAAGGCGGCCGGGTGGTGCGCCTTCAGCCACGCCGACTGGTACGTCGGCACGGCGAAGGCGACCGCGTGCGCCTTGCAGAAGCCGTAACTGCCGAAGGCCTCGATGATCTCCCAGGTCCGACGAATCGTTTCTGCGTCGTACCCGGCCGCCGCCGCGTGCTGGGCGAACCACACCTTGATCCGGCCCTGCGACTCCGGGTCCGACAGCCCGCGCCGCACCCGGTCCGCCTCGCCGCGTCCGCAGCCGGTCATGATGGCCACGATGTCGATGATCTGCTCGTGGAAGACGACGACCCCGTACGTCCCCTTCAGCGGTTCCTCCAGGTCGGGGTGCGGATAACGGACCGGCGCCCGCCCGTGCCGCGCCTCGATGAACGGCCGCACCATGTCGGCGGCGACCGGGCCGGGGCGGAAGAGGGAGATGTCGACGACGAGATCGTGGAAGGTGGCGGGCTGCAGGCGTCCCACCAGGTCCCGCTGGCCCGGCGACTCGATCTGGAAGCAGCCCAGGGTCTCGGTGGAACGGATGAGCCGGTACGTCGCCGGGTCGCCTCCCTCGAGCGCGTCCAGGTCGATCCGCTCCCCCGTGGCCCGCTGCACCTCGGCGACCGCGTGCGCCATCGCCGACTGCATCCGCACCCCGAGCACGTCGAGTTTGAGCAGTCCGAGGTCCTCTACGTCGTCCTTGTCGAACTGCGACATGGGGAAGCCCTCGCCGCTGGTCGGCATGACCGGCGTACGGCTCAACAGGGACGCGTCGGAGAGCAGGACCCCGCAGGGGTGCATGGCGACTCCGCGCGGGAGGGCGTCGAGCGCCTCGACCAGTTCCCAGAGCCGTCCGTACCGCGCCCCTTCCCGCTGAAGCTCCCCGGCCAGTGCGCGTAGTTCGGGCAGTTCCTCCAGTGCCGCGCGGGCATCGCGGGCGCGGATGTGCGGGAAGGACTTGGCGATGCGGTCGATGTCGGCCGGGTCCATGGACAGGGCCGCACCGACGTCACGGATCGCGTGGCGGACGCGGTACGTCTCCGGCATCGCGACCGTCGCGACCCGCTCCTCGCCGAACCGGTCGATGATCGCGCGGTAGACCTCCAGCCTGCGCGCGGACTCCACGTCAATGTCGATGTCGGGGAGCACGACCCGCTCCTTGGACAGGAAGCGCTCCATCAGCAGTCCGTGCTCGACCGGATCGGCGTTCGCGATGCCGAGGAGATGGTTGACCAGGGAGCCCGCTCCGGAGCCGCGGGCCGCCACCCTGATGCCCATCTTCCGTACGTCGTCCACCACTTGAGCGACCGTCAGGAAGTAGGAGGCGAAGCCGTGGTGGGCGATGATGTCCAGCTCCTGGTGCATCCGCTCCCAGTAGGCGCGCCTGTCGGAGTAGCCGTGCAGCACCATCCCGGCCGCCGCCCGCGAGGCCAGTGCCCGCTGGGCGGTGCGGCGGCCGGCGCCGACGAGGTGCGGCTCGGGGAAGTGGACGGCGCCCATGCCGAGGTCGTCCTCGGGGTCGACCAGGCACTCGGCGGCCGTCGCCTGCGTCTGCTCCAGCAGCCGGTGGGCGGTGTCGCGCCGGTAGCCGGCGGCCTCGACGATCCGCTCGGCGGTGTGCAGCATGTCGCCCGCACCCTTGAGCCAGGCCTCGCCCGAGTCCAGCTCCTTCGTCGGGTCGACGGGGACCAGTCGGCGGGCCGCGTCCAGGACGTCGGCGACCGGGCCGAGGCCGGGGTCGGCGTAGCGGACGGCGTTGCTGAGCACCGGGCGGATGCGCTGCTCGGCGGCGAAGCCGAGGGTGCGGGCGGCCAGGCGCAGGGAGCCGGGGCCGGTGCCCTTGCGGCCGTGCCAGAGCGTCTCGAGGCGCAGGGCGTCGCCGTAGACCTCGCGCCAGGGGGCGAGCAGCCTGGCCGCGCGGTCGGGGCGGCCGGCGGCGAGGGCACGGCCCACGTCGGAGGCGGGGCCGAGCAGGACGGTCAGGCCCTCGGCACGGTTGTCGGTCCAGGGCAGCAGGGGCGGGCCGTCGGCGGAGTGCGCCGCGGTGACCAGGCGGCACAGGTCGGCCCAGCCGCGGGCGCCGTCCCGGGCGAGGAAGGTGACGCGGGGAGTCGACTCGTCGATGAAGGCACCGCCGCGTACGGGGGTGCGGCGCCGTTCCCGTCGTACGGGATCGTCCTCGCGCAGCCGGGCGGGCTGCTGCACCGCCAGTTCCGCGCCGAACAGCGGGCGGACGCCCGCCCCGGCGCAGGCCTTGGCGAAGCGGACCGTGCCGGCGAGGGTGTCGCGGTCGGTGAGGGCGAGGGCGTCCATGCCCCGCTCGGAGGCGCGCTCCGCCAGCCGCTCCGGGTGCGAGGCACCGTAGCGCAGGGAGAACCCGGAGACGGTGTGCAGATGGGTGAAACCAGGCATCCGCACCTCCCGCTGTCTGAGCCGTCTCCATTATCGAACATCAGTTCCCGACTGCCTCACCTCCACCATAGACCAAAAACCGAACGAGTGTGCGACAACCGTTCGGCCCTTCCCCACCTGCGGAAACGTGCGCCGCCCCGGACGGTGAGGACATGGCACAGAGGAGCTTTCTCGCCGAGGTGAAGGACGCGGTCACACCGCGCGCCACGCTGCTGGTCGTCGGTGTGATCGCCCTCCAGCTGCTGTTCATCGCCTCCTATGTGGGCGCGCTGCACGACCCCAAGCCCAAGGACGTGCCCTTCGGGGTCGTCGCCCCCAAGGCCGCGGCCGAGCAGGTGGTGGCCCGGCTGGACAGCCTGCACGGCTCGCCGTTCGACCCGCGGGTGGTGGCGGACGAGGCGACGGCGCGCGAGCAGATCCTGAACCGGGACATCGACGGCGCACTGCTGATCAACCCGGCCCGCACGGCCGACACGCTGCTGGTGGCCAGCGGCGGCGGCACCGTTCTCGCGAACACCCTCCAGCAGTACCTCACCCTCCTGGAGGCCTCTCAGCAGCGGACCGTCCGCACGGTCGACGTGGCCCCGGCCTCCGCCCAGGACTTCGACGGGCTGTCCTCCTTCTATGTGGTCGTGGGGTGGTGCGTCGGCGGCTATCTGTGCGCCTCGGTCCTGGCGATCAGCACGGGTGCCCGGCCCGCCAACCTGCGCCGCGCGGTGATCCGGCTGGTCATGCTGGCGCTGGTCTCGATCGTCGGCGGGCTCGGCGGTGCGGTGATCGTGGGCCCGATCCTGGGCGCCCTGCCGGGGAGCGTGCCGGCCCTGTGGGGGCTGGGGGCGCTGATCACCTTCGCGGTCGGGGCGGCGACGCTCGCGCTCCAGGGAATCTTCGGGATCGTCGGCATCGGCCTGGCGATCCTGCTCGTGGTGATCGCGGGCAATCCGAGCGCGGGCGGCGCCTTCCCGCTGCCGATGCTGCCGCCGTTCTGGAAGGCGATCGGGCCCGCGCTGCCGCCGGGCGCCGGAACCTGGGCGGCGCGGTCGATCGCGTACTTCAAGGGCAACGACACGACCGCCTCACTGCTGGTGCTGTCGGCCTGGGCGGCGGCCGGGATCGCGATCACGCTGGTCGCGGCGGTGCTGCGGGAGAAACGCGGCGCGGTCCGGCCGCGCCCCGAAGGGACACGGCCGGCCACAACGCGCCCGCAGAATTGAACACACCGCAGACAGTCAACTGCACATCCCGCGGAGCGACACGGCACGCGAAAGTCCCGCCCCTCGCGCGCAGGGGCGGGACTTCACACGACTTCACGCAACCGGCGGAGCCGACGATCAGCCGATCTGGGCACCCTCCGCCGACAGCGCCTCGGTGACCGGCTGGAAGAAGGTCTCGCCGCCGGAGGTGCAGTCGCCGCTGCCCCCGGAGGTGAGGCCGATCGCCGCGTCGCCGTCGAAGAGCGAGCCGCCGCTGTCGCCGGGCTCGGCGCAGACATCGGTCTGGATGAGACCGCTGACCGTGCCCTCCGAGTAGTTCACGGTGGCGTTCAGGCCGGTGACCGTGCCGGTGTGCACCTGGGTGGTGGAGCCGCTGCGGGTCACCTTCTCGCCGACCGTGGCCTCGGCGGCGTGGGTGATGGACTGCGAGGAACCGTTGTAGAGGTCGACCGCGCTCGGGTGGTCCACGTCGGCGGTGTACTTGACCAGGCCGAAGTCATTGCCCGGGAACTGGGAGTCGGCGTTCTCGCCGATCTGGTTGCCGCTGGAGTCCGACCAGGTCTTGATGGCGTCGGTGCAGTGCCCCGCGGTGAGGAAGTACGCCTCGCCGCCCTTGGTCACATTGAAGCCGAGCGAACAGCGCCCGCCTGAGCCGGAGATGGCGTCGCCGCCCGCGACGAAGGGCTTGAACTCCCCCTTCGAACGCTTGAGTTCGGCCTTGGCACCGAGCCCGTCGACGACCTTGGAGAGCTTGGCCCACTCGGCCTTGGAGACGGTCTTGTCGGCGGTGACGACGACCTTGTTGCTCACCGGGTCCGTCGACCACGAGGTGCCGGGGATGGTGGCGTCCTTGGTCAGCGTCGTACGGGCGGCGTCGAGTTCGGCGAGGGAGTTCTCGACGAGTCTCGCCTTGGCGCCGGCCGCCTCGACGGTCTTGGCGGCGGCCTGGTCGAGGACGTTCACGACGAGGCTCTTCGCCTTCGCGTCGTAATACGTTCCCGCCGCGTCGGCGCCGAGGTTCTTGCCGAGGGCCGAGGCGAGCTTTCCGGCCGCCACGGCCGACAGGGTCTCGGGCGCCGAGGTCTTCGCGGGCTCGCTGGCGTTCGCAGTCTGGAAGGTGACTCCCGCGGCCACCAGTGCGGCTATGCCCGCACCGGCCAGGGCTGCACGCCGCTTGGGTATGCGTCGGTGCTTCAACTCACGTCCTCCTGTGGGGGGTCGGTCCGGGAGGTTGTGGGGACCTCACGAACCGGAAGGCGTTGAACAGCGCCTACTATCCCGAGGACGGCAGGGAGCACACAAGGGCGTCTTCAGGACGCGCGTAGAACGCGGGATGTGCGCCCCCGCAGTTTTGACAGTCCACGGTCACCCCATGTCTTCGCTCTGCAAACACTACGAGCGAGTAGCCCATGTGCGGTGCGTGAGGTCTAGTCCTGTCCGGATTTCGACCCCTCGGGACCGGGCTCCAAGCGCGGCACGGGCGGTGGCAGTTGCTCCTGCACCGGTTGCTGTGGCTCCCGCACCGGCTGCTGCGGAAGCTGCTGGGGCGCCCCGGCCGTCTGCTGCGCCTTCTCCAGGAACCGCAGCAACTCCACCGGGAACGGCAGCACGAGCGTGGAGTTCTTCTCGGCGGCGACGGCCGTCACCGTCTGGAGCAGCCGCAGTTGCAGCGCGGCCGGGGTGTCCGCCATCTGCTGCGCCGCCTCGGCGAGCTTCTTCGACGCCTGGAGTTCGGCGTCGGCGTTGATGACCCGGGCCCGGCGCTCCCGGTCGGCCTCGGCCTGCCGGGCCATCGAGCGCTTCATGGTCTCCGGCAGGGACACGTCCTTGATCTCGACGCGGTCGATGGTGACACCCCACTCCACCGCCGGGCTGTCGATCATCAACTCCAGCCCTTGGTTGAGTTTTTCCCGGTTGGACAGCAAATCGTCCAGTTCGCTCTTGCCGATGATGGACCTGAGCGAGGTCTGTGCCATCTGCGCGACGGCGAACCGGTAGTCCTCGACCTTGACGACCGCCTCGGCCGGCCCGGTCACCTTGAAGTAGACGACGGCGTCCACCCGCACCGTGACATTGTCCCGGGTGATGCCCTCCTGCGCGGGCACCGGCATCGTCACGACCTGCATGTTGACCTTCTGGAGCCGGTCCACGAACGGCACGATCATCGTGAACCCCGGCCCGCGCACCTCGTCCCGGAGCCTGCCGAGCCGGAACACCACACCGCGTTCGTACTGCTTGACGACCCGCGCGGCCGCCATCACGTACACCACACCGGCGGACGCGAGGGTCGCTCCCGCCGCCACCAGCTCCTCGACCATGCCGCCCCCAGGGGACCGAGCACCACGTGTACTTCGAAGGTAACTCCGTCACCCGGACAAGAGGGAGCCCCCGTGCGCCGGTTGCGCACGGGGACCGGGAACAGCGGGCGTCAGCCGATGCTCACGCCGTAGTAGCTCAGGGCCTCGGTGACCGGCTGGAAGAAGGTCGTGCCGCCGGAGGTGCAGTTGCCGCTGCCGCCGGAGGTCAGACCGTACGCCACCGTGCCGCCGTACAGCGGGCCGCCGCTGTCGCCGCCCTCGGCGCAGACCGTGGTCTGGATCATGCCGTAGACGACGTCGCCGCTGCCGTAGTTGACGGTGGCGTTCAGGGCGGTGACCCGGCCGCTGTGCGTGCCGGTGGTGGAGCCTCGGCGGTAGACCGTGGTGCCGACGCTCGGGGTGGCCGCGCTGGTGATGGTCTGGCTGCCGACCGTGCTCGGGTGCGAGATCGACGAGTTGGTGTAGCGCACCAGCGCGAAGTCGTTGTTCGGGAAGCTGTATCCGACGTTGGTACCCAGGGTCGTGGTGTGGCCCGAGTTGGAGTACCAGGTGGAGGCGACCTCACCGCAGTGGCCCGCGGTCAGGAAGTAGTAGGTGTTCCCGCTGTGCACGTTGAAGCCGAGGGAGCAGCGGTACTGGCCGCCGTAGATGGCGTCGCCGCCGCTGATCAGCGGCTTGAACTGCCCGGAGGTGTGCTTGATGGTGAGGGCGCCGGCGTTGCTGCCGGCCTGCCGCTTGATCTTCGCGATCTCGGCCTTGGAGACCGTGCTGTCGACGGTGACGAGGACACGGTTGGTCTTGCTGTCGACGGCCCAGGCGGTGCCCGGGACGTTCGCCTTGAGCACCGAGGCGTCGGCGCTCTTCAGCTGGGCCGTGCTGAAGGAGGTGGCGGTGGACGCGTTCGCGCTGGGGACCGCGATCGCTGCGGCGGCCACGAGACCGGTGGTGACGGCGATCAGCCGGGTCCGTCTCGCAATGCCGCTGCGGGGGGTGGTGCGCTTGATCCTCACGTTCGTTCCTCCCAAGGGGAAGTCGGGGGCCCGCGTGGGGTCGGGGCCCGTGAGGCGCAGCCAGGGCCGCGTTCGTCCGGATTCCGGACATGCCGTGCCCCTGACAAGCGCTTGCGGGGAGTATTCGGCCGAACGGCCGGTAGGCGCAAGGGCGCCTTTCGGCCGCCAACCCCTCAACGAACCATGAGTTTTGGCCATCTCTGCCCTGGTTCGGACCAGGTTACGGACGCCCGCCTCGCCCGTATGTTCCCCGGCGGCGGGAACGGCGGAAGCCCAGCACGCGGGGATGTCCGGAAGTCGCCCTTCCGGATGGCCCTCGCCCCTGAGGCCCCGGCCGTTCAGGCGCTGACGGACGGTACCGGGTCGGGCAGGCCGAGATGGGAGCGCAGCGTCGCACCCTGGTATTCCGTGCGGAAGGCGCCTCGCTCCTGCAGCAGCGGCACCACCCGGTCCACGAACTCGTCGAGTCCGACCGGGGTGATCAGCGGCTGGAGGATGAAGCCGTCGGCGGCGTCCTTGCGCACATACTCGTCGAGTTCGGCGGCGACGGCCTCGGGCGTGCCGATGAAGGACTGCCGGCCGCCCGCCTCGATCACGGTCTGCCGGATGGACAGCCCCTTCTCCTTGGACGGGCGCGCCTCCCCCACTCTCGAACTTCGCTCGAGCGGGGGGACCCCCATCTCGGCGATCGCCACGGTGTCGCCGCGCCGGGTCCGTCCCTGGGTGATCGCGGAGTCCGCCACCGGGTCGATCTCGGGGAGCGGGCCGTCGGGGTCGTAGGCCGACAGGTCGACGCCCCAGATCTGTTCCAGGGCGATGATCGCGTTCTGCGGGGACACCTGCTGCCGCCGGATCTCGACGGCCCTCTCCTGGGCCTCGGCGGCGGTGTCGCCGAGGACGACGGTGACACCGGGCATGATCTTCAGGTCGTCCGGGGCGCGGCCGTACTTCTCCAGGCGGCGCTTCACATCGGCGTAGAAGGAACGCCCCGCCTCCAGCGTGCCGTGCCGGGTGAAGACGACGTCGGCCGTGGACGCGGCGAACTCCCGCCCCTCGCCGGAGTCCCCGGCCTGGATGACGACCGGGTGCCCCTGCGGTGGGCGCGGCACGGTGAACTCGCCCGCGATGTCGAAGTGCTGCCCGCGGTGCGCGAAGGGCCGGGAGATGCCCTCGGGGGTCCAGGAGTCCCACAACTTCCTTGCGACGCTTACGAATTCGGCGGCGCGCGTGTACCGGTCCGCCGGGTCGAGGAAGCCGCCGCGCCGGAAGTTCTCGCCGGTGAAGGCGTCGGAGGAGGTCACCACGTTCCAGGCCGCGCGGCCGCCGCTGAGGTGGTCCAGGGTGGCCAGCCTGCGGGCGAGTTCGTAGGGCTCGTTGAAGGTGGCGTTGACGGTGGCGGCGAGGCCGAGGTGTTCGGTGACGCCGGCCAGCGCGTTCAGCACGGTGAGCGACTCGGGCCGCCCCACCACGTCCAGGTCGTGGATACGGCCCTTGTGTTCGCGCAGCCGCAGCCCCTCGGCGAGGAAGAAGAAGTCGAACAGGCCGCGTTCGGCGGTACGGGCGAGGTGCTCGAAGGACGAGAAGTCGATCTGCGACCGCGACCGCGGATCGGCCCACACCGTGGTGTTGTTGACCCCCGGGAAGTGCGCCGCGAGACGTATCTGCTTGCGTCGTACGGTCATGACGCTCCCCCTGTCACGGCGTACCGGTTGGCGGGCCTGGCGAGGCCCAGGTGCTCCCTCAGGGTGCTGCCCGGGTAGAAGGTGCGGAACAGGCCGCGGTGCTGGAGCAGCGCCACCGTCCCGTTGACGAGCCGCTCCAGGTCACGGCGCGGCTCGGTGGGCGTGAGGTGGAAGCCGTCGACGACGCCGTCCGCGTGCCAGCCGGCGATCAGTTCGGCGAGGTCCACGGGGCCGCCCCGGTACAGCGGGCCCTGCACGGTCTGCCGGGGGCCGCCCCCGCCGTGGCCCGGCTCGGCCGCGTGCTCACCGTCGCCGAGGTCGACGAGGAGGCTCACCAGGACCCGCAGGTGGTCGGGGTTGCGTCCGAACTCGGCGGCCGACTGGCGGAGTTGGTCCCGTACGGCGGCGGCCTGCGCGGGGCTCGCGGCCCGCACGAGCGCCACGTCGGCGTACCGGGCGGCGGTGGGCCGGGTGTGTCCCTCGGTGGCGTCGACCACGCGGACGGGGTGGCCCTGCGGGGGCCGCGGCACGATCGAGGGGCCCTTCACCGAGAAGCCGGTGCCGGTGAAGTCGACGTGGTGCAGCTTGTCCCGGCCGATGAAACGGCCGGTCGCCAGGTCCCGTATCTCGGCGCCGTCCTCCCAGCTGTCCCACAGCCTCGCGGCCACCTCGGCGACTTCTCCGGCCTCGCGCCACAGCTCTTCGCCGGTCACGGCATGCCGGCGGCCGAAGAGGCGGGCCTCGCCCTCGGTGGTGGACACGTCGATCCGCCAGCCGGCCCGGCCGCGGCTGACCCAGTCGAGGGTGGCGACCGCGGCCTGGACGTGGAAGGGCTCGGTGTGCGTGGTGGTGACGGTGGGGACCAGGCCGATGCGGGCCGTGGCGGGGGCGACGCGGGACAGGACGGCGAGCGCGTCGGGCCCGGGGCGGGCGAAGCTGTCGTCCAGCGTGACGAAGTCCAGGCCGCCGCGCTCGGCGAGCCTCGCCAGTTCGATGTGGGAGCCGGCGTCGAACACCGCCGGCTGGTCCAGGGCGGCGGCCAGGTGCAACAGCCCCCGCCCGTGCGATGAGGTCATGTGGGGGGAACCTTTCAGAGAACCTTGGAGAGAAACGCCCGGGTCCGCTCGTGGCGGGGAGCGTCCAGGACGTCACCGGGCGGGCCCTGCTCGACGATCTTTCCGTCGGCCATGAACACCACCGTGTCGGCGACCTCGCGGGCGAAGCCGATCTCGTGCGTGACGACGATCATCGTCGTGCCCTGCTGGGCCAGGTCCCTGATGACGTCGAGGACTTCGCCGACCAGCTCGGGGTCGAGCGCGGACGTCGGTTCGTCGAAGAGCAGCAGCTTGGGCTCCAGTGCCAGCGCCCGTGCGATGGCGACCCGCTGCTGCTGTCCCCCGGAGAGCTGCCGAGGGTAGGCGTCGGCCTTGTCGGCGAGACCCACCCGGTCGAGCAGCCGGCGCGCACTCTCGAGAGCTTCCTTGCGCGGCCGTTTCAGCGCGGACACGGGCGCCTCGATGATGTTGTCCACCACGGTGAGGTGCGGGAACAGATGGAAGTTCTGGAAGACGAAGCCGATCCGGGTCCGCTGTCTGAGCACCTCACGCTCGGGCAGTTCGTGCAGCTTGTCGCCGGAGCGCCGGTAACCGACCAGCGTGCCGTCCACGCTGATCGCGCCGTGGTCCACCTTCTCCAGGTGGTTGATGGTGCGCAGCAGCGTCGACTTGCCGGAGCCGGACGGGCCGAGGACGACGGTGACCTCGCCGGTGCGCACCTCCAGATCGATGCCCTTGAGGACCTCGAGCGAGCCGAAGCTCTTGTGGACGGATCTGATGTCGACCATGACGCTCATCGGGGCACTTCCTCGGGAGTGAGTGGGGGCGAGGCGGCCGCGCTGCCGGCCAGTTCGCGCAAGAACCGCAGCGCCGCCCGTGCGGTGGCGTCGTTCTGCCGGAAGGCGGGCCCGCCGGTGCGAGGCCGGGTGAAGGCGCCGGGCGTGCGTCCGTCGGTGTAGGGCCCGAGCGCGAACCGCCGGGGATGCGGCCGCCCGCCCCGGTCGAGGAGCCGCCCGTCGGCGGGGTCCACCCGGAGCAGCCCGTCGGGGGTCTCGACGGCCCCGTCGGCGTGCAGTTCGCGCAGCAGGGTATCGCGGGCCCGTCCGACGGTGGGCTCGGGCAGCCGCGCCTCGACCAGCGCCCGTGCCTCGACGAAGGCGCCCGGAACGGTGGCGCTGGACGCCCGGAACACCCCGCCCTCGGCGCTGACGGTCATGTCGGCGCCGAGGAACTTCAGGACCCCGGCACGGGACAGCGCCAGCATCTGCCGCAGCCGCGGCCCGGGTGGCCCGGAGGCCAGATAGCTGAAGAAGCCGTGCCACCAGGGGCCGATGCCACCGAGCCGGACCAGCTGACCGTAGACGGAGAGCAGCCCGAGGAAGACGGCCAGGTCGGGGCTGTATTCAGGATCATGACGTCTGCTCAGGTCACGCTCGACATAACCGCGCAGCCCCTCCTGGAACTCGTCGAAGGAGCCGTACCGCACCCCGTCCAGCGGGTGGTCGAGCGCCTCCAGGTCGAGCCGGTCGGCGGGGTCCGGCACGGCGGACGCCACGAGGGCCTGGATGTCCGCCCCCTTCCCGGCCGCGTACTTCTCCTCGAAGTCGGCCCAGGACATGAGGGTCCGCTCGGGATGCACGGTGAACAGCCGGTGGTAGTGGGCGAACCCCAGCTCCTTCTCCACCAGCGGCCACACATCCCGCCTGAAGTCGAACGCCTCGGGCCGCGCGAGCAGCGCCTCGACCTCGGGCGGCCCGAAGAACCTCGGCAGCGGCGGCCGTTCACCGCTCCAGTCGTAGCCGATCTTCGAGTGGTACGGCACTCCGCGCCGCGAGCCGACGTACAGCACCGGCTCCTGCCCCGACGGCACATAGGTGTCGCCCTCGTACCGCCCGCCCCGCCCCTCGGTGAGCAGCACCATCAGGTCGACGAAGGCGAGCCCGAACCCGCGCACGAGGACGGGCTCACCGGCCTTCAGCGCGGACAGGTCGCTGTCGGCGGTGAAGTCGGGCGGCAGGTGGACCAGCCCGTGAGCACGCGCGTACTCGGCCAACTCGACCTGCTGGCCGTCCAGTTCGGCGTCGAGGTGGCCGAGTGTGAGCACGACGAGGTCGGCCAGGAGCGGGCGCGGGCGGTCCTCCAGCCACACCTGCTGGCGGCCCTCGCGCGGGCCGCTGACCCGCAGGGCACGGCGCGGGTGGTGATGGACGACCACGCCCGGGGGCAGGTCGGCGACGGCCTGTTCATGCACCCAGCGCAGATAGGCCCCCTGGAGCTGCCGGTCCGCGAAGGTACGGCCGTCGATGCGGGCCCACTCGTGCAGCGTGGGCCCCTCCCGTACCGGGCCCTCCATGGCCACCGTCTCGTCGGTGAACATGGTGACGTCCTCGGCGTGGGAGTTCATCCACAGCAGCGGCGACTGCGCGGCGCGCCAGATGCGTCCGGCGCCCGGCGGATGGGGGTCGACGAGATGGATGTCGAGGCCCGAACCGGCGTACAGCTCGGGCGCGTTGGCGGCGACCCGCTCGATGAGACCGGTCCCCCGCGGCCCGGCCCCGACGATCACCAGGGAGGGCCTCATCGCGCGCGCTCCGAACCGCGGGCGTAGTGCTTCTCCACGTAGTACTGCCCGACACCGAGCACCGAGGTGACGACGGTGTACCAGAGGGTGGCCACCATCAGCAGCGGAATGACCTGGTAGGTGCGGTGATAGATCAGCTGCGCCGAGAAGAGCAGGTCGTTCACCGCGATGACGCTGACGATGGAGGTGCCCTTGAGGGCGCCGATCAGCATGTTCCCGGCGGGCGGCACGATGGAGCGCATCGCCTGCGGCAGCACGATCCGCCGCCAGCGCCGCCACCGGCTCAGCCCGAGCGCCTGGGCGGCCTCGATCTGCCCGCGGTCGACGGACAGGATGCCGCCGCGCACGACCTCGGCGGCGTAGGCGGCCTCGTGCAGCGTCAGCCCGACGACGGCGACCTCGACCGGCCCGAGCAGATTGACGGTCTTGACCCCGAACAGCTCCGGGTACAGCGCCCCGATGTTGAACCACAGCAACAGCTGCACCAGGATCGGAATCGACCGGAAGAGCCAGACATAGCCCCAACTCACCGCTCTCAGCACGGGGTTGGCGGACAGCCGGAACGCGGCGAGCAGCGTGCCCAGCGCAAAGCCGAGCACCATCACGACCGCGGTCAGCCACAGGGTGAGCCACAGCCCGCGCAGCACCGAGTCCGAGGTGAAGTACTCGGCGACGACGTCCCACTGGAACGCCTTGTTGCGCAGTACGGAGTTGAGTGCGAGCCCGAGGAGCGCGAGGACGAGGACGGCGGCGGTCCACTGACCGAACCGGCGCTGCGGAACGATCCGCAGCGAGTCCACGCGTTCGGGTATGTCCGGCGCGGCGGGGATTTTGGCGAGGGTGTCGGAAGACATGCGAAGGCTCCGTGACGCGTAGGTCGAGCACGGTGGATGCCTTCACACAGGCGCGCCGGGCCGGGCACAGCGACAGCGCGTCACGGCCGAGCCCCTCAGCAGGGCCGTCCATCGACTGTACGGGGCCGTTTCCCCTCACTGTCAAGGCTGTCCGGCATGTGAGCCGCACGTCTCAAGTCAGTTGACGCAGAACCGGATGCCTGTTCCACTTGGCCCATGCATCCACAGCAGTGGCTGGTCACGCGCTCCCACATCGACTTCGGTCGAGTGTGGTCCTGTTCCTGTTGAGCCGACTCCACTGCGCGCCCTGACGGGGCGCTCCCAGCGTTCTCCCGCTTCGCCTTCACACGCGCACGCACCCCTCCCCTCGCGCTCTTTCACTCTTCCTGCTTCCAGGAGACCGCACACGATGCGCACGTTCACGCGTACCCGCAGAACCCTCTTTGCACCTTTCGCCCTGATCACCTCGGCCACTGTGCTGCTCACCGCCTGCGGCTCCGGTGCGGACGGCTCGACCGACAGCGCGGGCACCTCGGCGAAGGCCGACAAGATCCCCACGACGGACGTGGTCTCCGGCGTCCACAAGGACGAGGCGTCGGTGAAACTCCTGCCGCCGGGCACGAGAAGCCTCACCGTCGCGTTCAGCGTCGGCGGCACCCCGCCCGGCACCACCTACCTGGACGACGGCAAGACCCTGACCGGCCAGGACGTCGACTTCGCGAACGCGGTCGCCCACGTGCTCGGCATCAGGCTCAAGTCCGAACAGGCCAGCTTCGAGGCGATCCTGCCGGCCCTCGACAGCGGCAAGTACGACTTCGGCGCGAGCAACTTCGGCGTCACCGACGAACGCCGCAAGACCATCGACTTCGTCACCTACATCAACGACGGCCAGGGCTTCGCCGCCCGCAAGGACAGCAAGCTCTCCAAGGTCACGGACCTGAGGCAGCTGTGCGGCCTGAACGTCGCGACGGGCGCCGGCACCACCTTCGAGGCGACGCTGGAGGAGAACAAGAAGCTCTGCACGACCGCGGGCAAGAAGCCGTACAAGGTGCAGACCTACAACGAGACCGGCGCCATCTGGTCCTCCCTCCAGCAGGGCCGCAGCGACGTGGTGATGTCCACCATCAACGGCCTCCGCTACGCCGTGGCCCAGCAACCCGGCGTGAAGTTCCTCAACGAGTACCACCGCCTGGACGTGGGCTTCGCCTTCAAGAAGGGCACAAAACTGGCCCCGGCCTTCCAGTCGGCGGTGAACAAGCTGATAGCAGACGGCACGTACAACAAGATCCTCAAGAAGTGGGGCACGACGGGCTCGGCGATCACCAAGTCCCGGATCTCACCCCCGGAACTAAAAAACTGACGGTACATACCCCGCGCCCAAGGGGCGCGGGGCTGTGTCGATTTGCGCCTCCGCCGCGTGGGCGCGAGCAACCACGACGCACCCGCACCCGCACCCGCTAACGCACCATCGCAACCCGCCTCTTGGGCGCAGCCCGAACCCCGATCACCCGATCCATCAACGCCCCCAGAACATCCCGCACCGAGGAACGATCCCGCGCATCACACTCCAGCACCGGCACATCCGGCCCCAGGCCGAGCGCCTCGCGAACCTCCCCCAGCTCAAACCGCTCCGCACCGTCGAAACGGTTCACGGCCAGCACGAACGGTGCTCCCTGAGCCTCGAAATAGTCGACCGCCGGAAAACACTCCTCGATGCGCCGGGTGTCCGCGAGGACAACCGTTCCCAGCGCTCCCTCCACCAGGTCGTCCCACAGGAACGAGAACCGGTCCTGACCGGGCGTCCCGAACAGATAGAGCGCGATGGTCGGATCAAGAGTGATCCGCCCGAAATCCAGCGCGACGGTCGTGGTCGTCTTCGACTCGACCCCGTCGAGCGAATCGACGCCCACGGAGACCTGGGTCATCGCGGCCTCCGTGTCCAGCGGTTCGATCTCCGAAATCGCCCCGATGAACGTGGTCTTGCCGACGCCGAGCCCGCCGCTCACCACGATCTTCACGGCGAGCGGCACGATCCTGTCAGAGCGCCCGGACATGGTCCCTGATCCTTTCGAGCATCTGGAGCGGCAGCTCCTCGGGTTCCCGGCAGTCGAGCCGGCCGGCGACGACGAGGTCGGACACGAGCACCTTGGCGACGCCCAGCGGGACACCGACCCGCGAAGCCACCTCGGCGACCGTCGTCGGCTGCTCGCACACCGCGACGATGTGCCGCCGCTCGAACGTCAGCGACTCGTCGGGTTCACCGACGGCGACGACCAGCGTCTCCAGCCGCAGGTCCGCCTGGAGCGGCTCGGCCCGGCCGCCGGTGATGATGAACGGCCGGACGAACGTCGCGTCCTCAACAGGCTCTACGTCCATGGGCTCTTCGCCGTTCACCGCGGCAACGCCTGCCGCAGATCCGTGATGAGGGCCGGCGTGAGCAGATCGCCCGCCCGCTCCGCGAGGACCGCCATCTCGTAGCCGACGAGCCCCAGTTCACCGCTGCTGTCGGCAAGCACTCCAAGACAACTGCCGTCGCGGATCGCGGAGACGAGCAGGAAACCCCGCCCCATCTCGATCATGATGAGTTTGACCCCGTCGAAGCCGTACCGCTTGGACGCGCTGCGCGCCAGGCTGCTGAGCCCGGAGACGATCGCGGAGAGATGGTCGGCCTCGGTCCGCCCGAGCCCGTCGGACACGGCGATCAGCAGCCCGTCGGAGGAAACGGCGACCGCGTCCCGTACCCCGTCGGTGCTCTTGACGAAGTTGGCGAGCAGCCAGTTGAAGGTCTGCGAGTCGTTGTGGGCGTCGACGGCGGTCACTTGGCGTCACCCGCTTTCTGCTCGGCGCCCTTGTGGTTGTCCTTGTCGCCCTCCTTCGCCTTCTCCTTCTCCGCGCTGATCCCGCCCCGCATATGGGCGCTGCGCAGAGTGGAGAGCATCCCGGAGATCTCCTCGGGGCTGCGGTCGGGTGTGGGCTCGGCGGGGGCCGGGCGCTCGGGGCGGTCGGTCTCGCTGACGGCGTCGGAGATGGCGCTGCGCTGCGGGCGCTTGACGAGCCCGTTGCGGGTCCGCGCGGCGGAGGTGCCCTTGCCGCCCGCGGCCTGGTGGCCGGCGTTCTCGGCGGGTTTAGCCTCTGCCTGAACCGTCACCAGCTCCGCGGGGGGAACGTCCACGTCCTTCTCCTTCCGTGGAGCGGGAAGCACCGGCTTGTCGGCGGCCTTGCCCTGCGGAGCCTCCGTGAGCAGCTGCACCGGAATCAGCACCCGGGCGACCACTCCGGCCGCCGGCGCCTCGCCGAGCCGTACCTCGATCCCGCACTTGCGGGCGAGGGCGCCGACCACGAAGTGGCCCAGGAACCGGGTGGGTTCGGCCATGAAGCTGGCCGTGCCGGACAGCCGTACGTTCGCCTCGGCGAGCGCCTGGGTGTCCATGCCGAGCCCGTTGTCGACGATCGCGACGAGATACCCGGCGCTGGTGCGCCGCCCCTCGATCTCCACGTCGGAGTCCGGCGGCGAGTAGCTCAGCGCGTTCTCGACCAACTCCGCCAGCAGATGGGCGACTTCGGCGACGACGGAGCCGCTGATGTGCGCCGGCTCGATCCGGCGCAGGGTGACCCGGCGGTACTCCTCGACCTCGGCGAGCGAGGCGCGCAGCACGTCGGTGACGGCCAGCGGGGTGGCCCAGGGGCGGGGGCTGGACTCCCCGGCGAGCACGAGGAGGCTTTCCGCGTTGCGACGCATACGGGTGGCGAGGTGGTCCAGTTCGAAGAGGTTGGCGAGGGTGGCCGGGTCGGCGTCCTCGTGCTCCAGCTTGTTGATGAAGCTGATCTGGCGGCGTACCAGGTTCTGGTTGCGGCGGCCCAGGCTGACCAGCGAGTCGGTGGCGTTCCGGCGCAGCACGGCCTGTTCGGTGGCGAGGTCGAAGGCGGCGCGCTGGACGCGGTCGAAGGCCTCGGCGACCTCCCGGACCTCGGCGCCTGCCCTGCGGTCCACCATGAGGGGGGCAGGTGGCTCGGGGCTCTCCCCGGAGTTCGCGTCCTGTACGGCGGCGACGGCGCGCGGCAGGCGCTCCCCCGCCACCTCACGTGCCTGCTGGGCGAGTTCGGCGAGCGGCGCGGAGACGGACCGTACGCAGTCGAGGGCGAGCGCGCCGAGCGCGGCGACGGTGCCGAGGGCGAGCAGCACGAACAGCAGCAGGTCGCGCTGGGCGGTGCTCTCCAGTGCGGCGGCGCGGTGCTCGACGTCGGCGCCGAGGGAGATCTGCACCGCCCGCAGCCCGTTGATGGTCGAGGTCGTGGTGTCCCACCAGTCCATGGGCGGGACCTCGGACGGGTTCAGCCTGGAGCCGCCGTGCACGGCGATGCTCTCGTACGCCAGCATGCGTTCGGCGTCCGGAGTGGTCAGGGCCTCGTTCAGGCGCCGTTGCTGGTCGGCGGTCGCCGAGCGCGGGAAGGCGGCGAGGGCGGCCTGGCGGCCGGCCCGGATCTGCATGAAGCGGCTGTAGTCGTCGCCGCGGAACCGGCCGCCGGAGGCGCGCACCGAGCCGAGCACGATGGCGCGCTCCTCGCCGGTGAACTCCTTGGCGTTGCCGAGGACCTGGAGCGTCTGGTAGGCGTCGCGCAGGGTGCCGTCGCGCACCGCGTCGAGGCCGAGGTCGAGCCGGTCGAGGACGGTGATCGTGGTGGTGAAGTAGTTGAAGGTGTCCTTAACGACGCCGGTCCCGTCGTCGGCGTGCCCGCGGATGCCCGCGAGGCCGCCGAGCCGTCCGAGGGACGCGCGCACGGAGTCGGCGGCCGCGTCGTCGCGCCCCTTCAGTGCCCTGTCGAGCGCCGCGCGGGCGGTGTCGGTGGCCTTGCGCTGGGCGGGCAGCTTGGCCTTGAACTGCCGGACCCCGCCCACGTATCCGGTGGTGAGTCCGCGCTCCTTCTGCAGCTCGTGGACGAGGCCCTGGAGGCTGATCTCCAGCCGGGCGTTCTTGTCGGTGGCGGATGCGTTGCGGTAGGCGGAGATCTGCTCGGCGGCCGCGAGGCCGAGCAGCGCCAGCAGGACCGCGAGGGCGAGGATCAGGATCCGCAGCAGTCTGGTGCGAATGGTGGTGGTCGCTTTTGCTGTGACGTCCACAGAAGTGCCTTATGTGGGTGGCGAGTCGGGGCAGGGACAGAAATGGTTCTGCTTCCGCCCAACGACCTCGCGGGGGCACCGGTCACCAGATCATCTTCTTCTTTTACGTTGTGGACACAGGATCTTCGGGAAGCTCCAGGTGACCGCCCCGCCCGGCGCATTCCGTATACGACATCCGCGGTAGCGAATCAGCAGTCGCAACCGCAGTCGCAGCAATCGCACCCGTCACAGCAATCGCAGCAATCACAGCCGCAGTCACAGCAATCGCAACAGTCGCCGCAGTCGGTGCCCTTGCAGAGGCCGTCCTTCCGCCGGCGGCTCCACGGGTCCTCGTACTCGCCGCAGCACATCTGGCACGTACAGGCCAGCCCTGCCCACACCGCGCAGCCCGCCAGCAGTCCACGCCGGTCGCGCCGCGGTGGCTCCGGCGGCGGGAACGGCCCACCGGGGCCGCCGGGCGGGGCGTACGGCCCCGACAGCGAAGGCGCCGCCCCGTGCGCGCAGGAGGCCGTACCGAAGGCGCGGTCGACGGAGGCGCGCAGTTCGTGCACGAGCAGCCGGTGGGCAAGGCCTGCGTCGTCGAACTCCACCTCGCGCAGTGCGAGCCGGATCCCGTGCACGGCGTCGTCGGCGAGCCGCCGGGCCTCGGCGAGCGGGGTCCCGGTGGCGGTGAGCGGGTTCCAGGCGCCCGACGCGGCGTCAGTTTCCCTGTCCTCCACGGCGTCCAGGAGGTGGGCGAGCCGTCCGAACAACCGCCCGGCCTCGGCGAGCGGCCCGGCGTTGCCCGGCCGTCCGGCCAGGACCGCGGTGTGCGCGAAGGCCGCCGCGGTCGCCGTCTCGGTCGGTTCGGTGACCGTCAGCACCGGCGTCCCGGGACCCGCGAGGGCCTCGACACCGGTCTGCCGGTCCACGGCGTCCACGAGCACCGCGGTGTCGAACCCGACAGCGGATCCGGTACGGGCCCCCGCCGCACCCCAGCTCGAGGCCACCCGGCGTGCGGCGAGCGCCACCGGCCTCCGCGCCAGCAGCCCGTCCCCGTCGGCGAGGTGGTCCCGCACCTTGGCCGAGGCGAGCACCAGCGACACGGCGGCCGCGAGCCGCGCCCCTTCTCCCTGCGCGACGGACGCGGTACGCATTCCGCGCAGCGGGCAAGGCCCCGCCGTGCGCCGCCCCCTGGCGACCTTCGCGGTCTGAGCCTCCGTCAGAACGGAGATGAGCAGCCCGTCGTAGTTGGTCACGATCCGCGCGAACTGACCGTGATCCTTGCGCAGTGCGAGACACAGTCCGCACAAATGGGCAACCCATTGGGACTTGAGGTTCTCACCGAGCCGATGTCGGCATGGCCTGACGATTCCGAACACGACGATCCCCCCGTGGCTCGTGTGACTTCCGGTGCTACTGCTGCTTCTGATACGGCGTTGAGCTGCCGCATCGTACCGACCACTCCGTTCACCCGTACGCAGTGACCGTCACCCGTACGCCGTGAAGAATCATATTTCACTCACAGTCAGCATCTGTGTACAGCACGACCCTTGGGAAACGCGGGCTCTCGACGGATTCGCTCTGCACCAGTACCGTCACAAACCCCCCGCGCGGCGTCTATCCACTTGGCGCGCCAACCGCATCATGGATGACCATAGGGATGCGGAAAGCAAGAAGGACCGCTGTGAGAGGAGGCGTCCATGGGATCGGTACGCAAGGCGAGTGCCTGGCTTGGCCTCGTCGACGACAACGATGACGAGCGTTACTACGACGACGACTACTCCGAAGGGACCGAGCAGCCCGGGGATGCCTGGGTCACCGACCCGCGGGTCAAGGTGGCCTCGGACACCGCCGAGGAAAAGGGCCGCCGTATCGGCACGGTGACCCCGGACAGCTTCCGGGACGCCCGTGCCATCGGCGAGCTGTTCCGCGAGGGTGTCCCGGTCATCGTGAACCTCACCGCCATGGAGGCGTCCGACGCCAAGCGCGTCGTCGACTTCGCGGCGGGGCTCATCTTCGGTCTGCGCGGTTCGATCGACCGTGTCTCCAACCGCGTTTTCCTGCTCACTCCCGCCGACACGGAAATCATCAGCGGGGAGCCGGCCTCGCACCGTTCGGACGGTTTCTTCAACCAGAGCTGAGGCAGGGCCGCTCACCGGCCCTGCCCCCGCGCAGGGTTCACCGGAAGGCGTCGAGTCCGGTGAGCGCCTTGCCCAGTACGAGCTGGTGCATCTCGACGGTGCCTTCGTAGGTCAGCACCGACTCGAGGTTGGTGGCGTGCCGCATGACGGGGTATTCGAGCGAGATCCCGTTGGCGCCGAGGATCGTCCGTGAGGTACGGCAGATCTCGATGGCCTCTCGTACGTTGTTGAGCTTGCCGAAGCTGACCTGCTCGGGACGCAGGCGGCCGGCATCCATGCGCCGCCCCAGATGGTGGGCGAGCAGAATCCCCTTGTGCAGTTCGACCGCCATGTCGGCGAGTTTGGCCTGGGTGAGCTGGAATCCCCCGATGGGCCGCCCGAACTGCTCCCGAGACTTCGCATAGTCGACGGCGGCCTCGAAACTGCTGCGGGCCGCGCCCATGGCGCCCCAGACGATCCCGTAGCGGGCGTGCGAGAGACAGCTGAGCGGCCCCTTGAGGCCGACGACCTCCGGCAGTACGGCATCGGCGGGCAGCCGTACGTCGTCGAGGACGAGTTCGCTGGTGACGCTGGCCCGCAGGGACCACTTGTGCTTGATCTCCGGCGCGGAGAACCCGGCGCTGTCGGTGGGCACGACGAACCCGCGGATCCCGTCCTCCGTCCGGGCCCACACCACGGCGACGGCCGCCACGGACCCGTTGGTGATCCACATCTTCCGCCCGTTGAGGACCCAGTCGTCGCCGTCCCGCTTGGCGTGCGTGCGCATCGAGGCGGGGTCGGACCCGTGGTCGGGCTCGGTCAGTCCGAAGCAGCCGATGGCCTCACCGGCGGCCATGCGCGGCAGCCACTGCTGCTTCTGCTCCTCGCTGCCGAAGCGGTGGATGGCGTACATCGCGAGCGACCCCTGCACGGAGACCAGCGACCGGATCCCGGAATCGGCGGCCTCCAGCTCCAGACAGGCCAGCCCGTACTGCACGGCACTGGCCCCCGCACACCCGTACCCGCTGAGCGACATACCGAGGGCCCCGATACTGCCGAGCTCCTTGGCGAGCTCCCGAATGCCCGGCAGCTCCCCCTTCTCGTACCACTCGGCGACATACGGGAGCACGCGGTCCGCAGCCCAACCGCGAACCGTGTCCCGGATGGCCAGGTCCTCCGGGTCGAGCAGGTCGTCGATGCCGAGCGGGTCGGCGGGATCGAAGGGGGGCAGCTTCGAGGACGCGGACATGGGACACCCTCCGGCACACGGCGAAAACTAGCATCGCTAGTTAAGATTTCCAGAGCGACGTTACGGTGCAGTGTCCCGCACGTCCAGTACGGCCGCGCCCCTTTAGGGGCGCGGGGAACTGCGCGACCAGCCACAAAGGCGCAGCAGACAACGAACGACCCCGCGGCGGAGCCGCAAATAGGTCAGGCCGAAACCCTGGAGTCGGCAACTTCCCGAGGCGCCGGCAACTCCACAGGCACCGCAGGCTCCCCGCACTGCATGATCCGCGGCAACCGCAGGGCCATCACCGCACCCAGCAGCAACAACCCCGCACTGACCAGCAGGGTCACATGCAGCCCGTGCACAAAGGAGTCCCTCGCGGCCCGCCGCAGAGCCACCCCCACGGGCCCGCCCAACTGCGCGGCAACCTGATACGCCTCGCCCAGCGAATGCGACGCAGAGGTCGCGGCCGACGAAGGAACCCCTGAGACGGACGCCAGGCCGGGCGTGTACGCGGCGTTCATCACGCTTCCGAGGAGCGCGATACCGATCCCCGCCCCCAGCTGGTACGAGGTCTCGCCGATCGCCGCAGCCCCACCGGCCTGCTCCGGCGGAGCCTCGCTCAGCATCGACTCGTACGCCCCGAAGAGCGTGGTCTCCAGGCCGAAGCCCAGCAGCATGAACGCCGCCACCATCAGCCCCGCGTTGTCGGACCCGCCCATCACGGTCAGCAGCACCACGGCCCCGGCGGTGAGGCAGAACCCGAAGCTCACCATCCGGCGCGGGCCGAAGCGGCGCAGCATCCGGGCACCCGCGAGCCCCGCCGCCATCGCCGCGAAGGTCAGCGGCAGCAGTCGCAGGCCCGTCTCCAGCGGGGACAGCCCCAGCACGAGCTGGAGATACTGCGCCGCGATCAGTTCGAGACCGACCAGCGCGAGCATCGCCAGCACGATGCAGCCCACGGCGGTGCTGAAGGCGGGCCGCGCGAACATTCCGAGGTCCACCAGCGGATGCGTACGGCGCCGCTGTCGTCGTACGAAAAGGACCAGCAGCAGGGCGCCCACGAGGAGTGGCGCCACGGTGAACAGATCCAGCTCGCCGCCGCCCAGCCGCTTGACGCCCAGCACCACGCCGAACAGCCCGGCGGCCGCCATCAGTGCGCCGACCACGTCCCAGGGACCGTCACCGGCGCCCCGCGACTCGGGCAGCAGCAGCCTGCCCACCGGCAGGCTGACCAGCATCAGCGGGATGTTGACGAGGAAGACCGAACCCCACCAGAAGTGCTCCAGCAGGAAGCCGCCGAGCAGCGGGCCGACCGCCGCGCCGACCGCGGCGACCGCGCTCCAGAGGCCGATCGCGAGGGCCCGTTCCCGCCGGTCGGGGAAGACCTGGCGGAGGATCGAGAGCGTCGCGGGCATGATCATCGCGCCGCCGACGCCGAGCAGCGCCCGCGCGAGGATCAGTACCTGAGGGTCGTGGGCGAGGGCCGCGAGCCCGGAGGCGAGGCCGAAGAGGGCGTAGCCGAGCAGCAGGATCCTTCTGCGGCCCACCCGGTCGCCGAGCGTGCCGAAGAGGATCAGCAGCGAGGCGCAGACGAGGGGGTAGACGTCGACGATCCAGAGCAGTTCTATCGCGCCGGGCCTGAGGTCCTCGGTGACGGCGGGGACCGCCACGTGCAGCACGGTCGCGTCGACCGCGACCAGCAGCAGACTCACGCAGAGGACGACGAGCACGACCCAGCGGTTTGCACCGGCCCCGGCCGCCCGACGGCGCAGCGCAGCGGCGGCCGTGGTCGTCCCGGACATGTACGTACCTCCCAGATGTTCCCTCGCGGTCGGCGGGCACACGGGGTGGGGACTCCCCGTGATCTCGGCCGGAGAGGAGCGGTGTTCTCCGGCCCGCGCAACGAAAGGCGAGTGACACGTCAGCGTACGCGAGTTCGTGTAAAGGTCACGTGGTGGACCTCTCAGACTTCGCCCAGACCGGTGTGGCGTACGCCACTCCCCCTCCTTCCGGGTCACGCCCCGCCGGGCCTCGCGGTTCCGTCGGCCCTCGATAATCGAGCCCGTGACCGACCTTGTGACACGCGTGGCGCCGCCCCGCGAGACGGCCCTGCGCCGTGCGGCCCCGGCCCTCCTCGGGTACGTGGCCGTGCGCGCCCTGGGCCTGCTCGTGCTGGCCCTGTGGAGCGCCGCGCGCGGCAAGAGCGCGTACACGCTGCTGACGGCCCGCTGGGACGCGCTCTGGTACACGAGGGTCGCCGAGCTCGGTTACGGCTACGAGGTGCGGCTGCCCAATGGCGACGTGCACTCGAACCTGGCCTTCTTCCCGCTGCTGCCCTGGCTGGAGCGGGGCCTCGCGGCGGTGAGTCCGCTGTCGTACGCCGACGCGGGTTTCGTCGTCAGTCTGCTCGCCTCGCTCGCGGCGGCCTGGGGGATCTTCGCGGTCGCGGAACATCTGTACGGCCGCCGGGCCGGGGTGTGCGCGGTGCTGCTGTGGGCGGTGCTGCCCGTGGGGATCGTGCAGTCGATGGCGTACAGCGAGTCGCTGTTCACGGCGCTCGCCGCCTGGTCGCTGTACGCGGTGCTGACCGGCCGCTGGCCGGCGGCGGGCGCGCTGGCCGCGCTGGCGGGGCTGACCCGGCCGGTCGGGCTCGCCGTCGTCGCGGCGGTGTGGGCGGCTGCGGCGGTCTCTTTCGTGCGAGAGCGGAGCGCGGCGGACACGCGCGCGGGCGAGTGCACTCCCGCGCCGCCCGGGGACGGCTCCACGCAGCGCGTCGGGTCAATCGAAGGCGCGCCGGACGTGCCGCGCGCCCCCGCGACCGCAGAACGCGCCCTGGCCGTGCTCCTGGCCCCGCTGGGCGCCGCGGGCTACGTCCTGTGGGTCGGCCACCGCACCGGCCGGGGCCCGCTGGGCTATCTGGACGTCCAGGCGGGCTGGCGCAACGGCTTCGACGGCGGTCTGGCCTTCGCCCGCTTCGTCGCCGAAAAGTTCACGTCGTTCCCGTCGGCGCTCGCGGCGGCCGGGATCGTCCTCGGGGTCGCCCTCGTGGTGTGGCTGTACGTCGTCTGCGTACGGCAGCGCCAGCCGCTCCCGCTGCTGGTCTACGCGGGTGTGGTCACCGCGCTCGCGCTGTGCGCCTCGAGCTACTTCGGCTCGAAACCGCGCCTGCTGCTCCCCGCCTTCCCGCTGCTGCTGCCCCTCGCCCTGGCCCTGTCCCGGCTGCGTACGTCCAGGTCGGCCCTGGTGGTGGGTGGTGTCGCGGTGGCATCGGCCGTGTACGGAGCGTTCTGGCTGAACGGCTCCGGTCCTCCATGATCGACTTGCCGGGCCGGTGAGCGTCCGGGGAAATCAACTCCAGCATTCGGTGAACGAATTCGTAAGCCCCATAAAACTGATTCGCTGAATGATCAAAGGAATTGAAGGGAGCAGCCGCCGGACATTGCGGATTCCTTGGAAATAAACGTGCTGCTGAGAGGAATCCCACATCACATCGTCATCACAAAGCAGCTGAAGAGACGGAGAACTTACCTCACTCGCTGTAACGTCGATTGGGTGCGTACCGAACGAAACCTCACCCGTCTGGACCGGGTGTTCGCCAGACTGGACAGGGAGCCGGAACGACCGGCCCACATCGATGTGCCGAGGATGAGCCGGCACCGGGTCGCGTTGCTGACCGGGACCCTGGCCTTCTACCTGGCGATCGTGTATCTCGTCGTGACCACGTCGTGGCTGGTCCGCTTCGACTGGCAGGTCATGTTCTTCCGGCCGTACCAGCAGTGGCAGGGCATCCACTGGTTCGTCGACTACTACGTCGTGCTCGGCCAGCGCGGCCCGACCGCGGTGATGGTCGCGGCCTGGCTCGGCTGGCGCTCCTGGCGCCAGCACACCCTGCGCCCGCTGCTGACGCTGGGCGCCTCGCTGCTGCTGCTGAACATCACCGTGGGCGCCGCCAAGCTGGGCATGGGCCGCCTCGGACCGCACTACGCGACCACGATCGGCTCGAACGAGATGGGCCTGGGCGGCGATATATTCCCCAGCGGCCACACCGCCAACGCCGTGGTGACCTGGGGCATCCTGGCCTACCTCGCCTCCACCCCCAGAGCCCGCCGCTGGCTGTCCGCCCTCTCCGCGCTGACCGCCCTGGGCGTGGGCCTGGCCACCGTCTACCTCGGTACGCACTGGCTGAGCGACGTGCTCCTCGGCTGGGCCGCCGGTCTGCTGATCCTGCTGGCCCTGCCGTGGTGCGAGCCGGGGATCGCCAAGGCCGAGGTCGCCCTCTTCGACCTGCGCGACCGCTGGCGCGCCCGCAAGGGTGCCGGCGCACCGGCCGCTCCCGTGGGCGCCCCGGTGCTGCTCAAGCCGCATACGACCGCGCAGGACGAGGCCGCCGCACGCGAGACGGTCTCCTCAGGGCCCCGCTCGGCCCGGGCACCCGTCTACCTGGCACCGGGCCCGCACACGGCCCGCTCGGAGCGCACCCCGGTCACTCCGGCCGGCAGCCGCCGCCCGCCGCACTCTGACCGCATCCCGCGCGGCGCGACGGCCTCCACGGCCCGCCCCCTCACGGGCGGCTGACGAGCGAGGCCGGTACGCACAACCACCCCCGCACAGCGAAGGCCCCGGTTCCCGTTCGGGAACCGGGGCCTTCGTCATCCGTCAGCCCTTCCAGGCCCGCACGACCCGGCCGTCCTCCACCTCGAAGTTCAGCCGGCCCGTGCGGTACTCCATCGTGATGATCGCCCCGGGCGGCAGCGAGCGCACCGTGGACCAGCCGCGCTCCCGCGCGCGCCGCTCGGCGCCGGCCGCCTCGAGGCCGACGTACGCGTCCGGACTGTCCTGGGGCTCCGCCTGCGGAGTGGGAATCGGTGCCATGCCGCCACGCTAGGCCCTGCCCCACGGCCGGGGAAGGCAGGGCGGTCCCACAAGCCCCATATCCCCCTCCGGTCACACTTCTGTCACAGGATCACGACACGGGTTTCGGCTCACGTGACATCAACCACTGCGCCGGGGCCGTCACACGTACGAGCGGTTCCGCACCGGTTCCGTAGGCCTTCCGCAGGCAATCGAACGTAATTCCCGCGTGTCGCGGCCGCACTCCGAATAACCCGTCGGAAAGTGCCCTGAGAACTGACCCCGGACTCCTTTCCGGTCCGATTCCGGGCGGGTTCGTGAGAGCTGACACCGCGTAGGAAATACACGGTTCCAGCACATAACCCCCGCACGCCCCCTGTCGGAGCACGGGACGGCGCGCGCATCATGACGTGAGCTCGCGGGCGGGGGTGGCGCGGGCTTCGGCGGACCCGGGGCGCGACGAGCGAAGGGGCGAGCGAGCGATGGGGACCCAGACCGTGCAGGCGGCGGCGCGACCCCTGCGGACCAGTCAGGGGCGGGTGATCGTCGACTGGCTGACGACCACCGACCACAAGAAGATCGGGCATCTGTACCTGATCACCTCGTTCCTGTTCTTCCTCACCGGCGGGGTGATGGCGCTGCTGATGCGCGCCGAACTCGCCCGGCCGGGGCTGCAGATCATGGACAACAACCAGTTCAACCAGCTGTTCACCATGCACGGCACGATCATGCTGCTGCTCTTCGCGACGCCGATGTTCGCGGGCTTCGCCAACGAGCTGATGCCGCTGCAGATCGGCTCCCCCGACGTCGCCTTCCCGCGGCTGAACATGCTGTCGTACTGGTTCTTCCTGTTCGGCGGCCTGATCGTGCTCGGCTCGCTGCTCGTGCCCGGCGGTCCCGCCGCCTTCGGCTGGTTCGCCTACGCGCCGCTCAACAGCGCGGTGCGCTCCCCCGGAGTCGGGCCCGACCTGTGGATCATGGGGCTCGCGCTGGCGGGCTTCGGCACGATCCTCGGCGCGGTCAACTTCATCACCACCATCATCGGGATGCGCTGCCCCGGCATGACGATGTTCCGGATGCCGATCTTCACCTGGAACACGCTGTTCACGTCGATCCTGATCCTGATGGCGTTCCCGGTGCTCGCGGCCGCGCTGCTGTGTCTGGAGGCGGACCGGCGGTTCGGCGCGCAGGTCTTCGACGCGGCCAACGGCGGTGCGCTGCTGTGGCAGCACCTGTTCTGGTTCTTCGGCCATCCCGAGGTGTACATCATCGCGCTGCCGTTCTTCGGCATCGTCACGGAGATCCTCCCGGTCTTCAGCCGCAAGCCGCTCTTCGGCTATCTCACGCTGGTCGGCGCGACGATGGCGATCACCGGGCTGTCGGTGGTGGTGTGGGCGCACCACATGTTCGTCACGGGTGCGGTGCTGCTGCCGTTCTTCTCGTTCATGACGTTCCTGATCGCCGTGCCGACCGGCGTGAAGTTCTTCAACTGGATCGGCACGATGATCAAGGGCTCGCTGTCCTTCGAGACGCCGATGCTGTGGGCGTGCGGCTTCCTGGTGACGTTCCTGTTCGGCGGTCTGACCGGGGTGATCCTGGCCTCGCCGCCGCTGGACTTCCATGTCTCGGACACCTACTTCGTGGTGGCGCACTTCCACTACGTGGTGTTCGGCACGGTCGTCTTCGCGATCTTCGGCGGGTTCTATTTCTGGTGGCCCAAGTTCACCGGGAAGATGCTCGACGAGCGGCTGGGCAAGATCCAGTTCTGGACGCTCTTCGTCGGCTTCCACACCACGTTCCTGGTGCAGCACTGGCTGGGCGCGGAGGGCATGCCCCGGCGGTACGCCGACTATCTCGCGGCGGACGGCTTCACGGCTCTCAACACCATCTCCACGATCGGCGCGTTCCTGCTCGGCATGTCGACGCTGCCGTTCCTCTACAACGTCTGGAAGACCGCCAAGTACGGAGAGAAGGTCGAGACCGACGACCCCTGGGGCTACGGCCGCTCACTGGAGTGGGCGACCTCCTGCCCGCCGCCCCGGCACAACTTCACGATCCTGCCGAAGATCCGCTCCGAGTCCCCGGCGTTCGACCTGCACCATCCCGAGCTCGCGGCGACGCCCGAGGAGCCTCTGGGAGAAGAGCGCGAGAAAGCCGGTCCCGGGCCGTCCTGATCGCCTCGGTGAGCTCGGCGGGCTCCAGGACCTCGAAGTCGAAGCCGGTCATCATCACGTGAATGACCATGACGTCGAGGCTCGCGGCCCCGGTGCGCAGGATGCAGCGGTCGGGGCCGTCCGCCTCCAGCTGCCCCGCCGAGGGCGAGATGCGCTCCGCGGCCTCCTCCAGGGGAACGAGCAGCCGCACTACGGCATGGGAGGCGTACGCGCGCGTCGAGACGCCCTTCGAGACGTACGCGGCGAGGTCCTCGGCGGGCGGGGTGCGCGGCGCGAAGCGCGGGCCGTGCGGCGGCTTCGGGGTGATGCGGTCGGCACGGAACGTACGCCAGTCCGCGCGGTCGAGGTCCCAGGCGACCAGGTACCAGCGGCGCTCGGAGCACACCAGGCGGTGGGGTTCGACGGTCCGGCGGCTCGAAGCACCACCATGGTCGCTGTACTCGAAGCGGAGGCGTTCGGAGTCCCGGCACAAGTTGGCCAGTTCGGTCAGGACGGCCGGGTCGACGGCGGAGGGCTGCGGGCCGCGCAGCATCGGCACCGTGAACGCGTTCAGGGCACCCACCCGCCGACGCAGTCGGCTGGGCAGCACCTGCTCCAGCTTGGCCAGGGCCCGTACGGAGGTCTCGCCGATGCCCTCGATGCCCTGCCCGGCGGCCGTGCGCAGCCCGACGGCGACGGCGACCGCCTCGTCGTCGTCCAGGAGCAGCGGCGGCAGCTCTGCGCCCGCGCCCAGCTGGTAGCCACCGCCGGTACCGGGACTGGCGTTGACGGGATAGCCCAGCTCGCGCAGCCGGTCCACGTCCCGGCGCACGGTGCGCGCGGTGACACCGAGACGCTCGGCGAGGTCGGCGCCGGACCACTCGCGGTGGGCCTGGAGGAGCGAGAGCAGACGCAGCAGTCGTGCCGAGGTCTCCAACATGGGTCCGAGTCTGCCAGCCGTTGCGGACCGCCGCTGTCCTAAAGAGGAGTGTGCACCGCCGTGACGGAGACGGACAGGTCGTTGTCCCGTGTGTAGTAGGGAGCGGCCTCCACCGGGCCGTACGACGCGTCCACGCGCACGCGTGGATAGGTGAACACGGGCTTCTTGTCGGCCACGTCGTCGAGCAGCCGCGCGACCCGCACCGCCGGTCCCGCCTTCCCGGCGGGCCGCAGCCACAGGTCCCACAGGCCCGGCTCCAGGGCGCCGTAGACCACCTTGAAGCGGAACTCGGTGCGGTCGGCGAGGAGTTCGGTCCGCCGCACCGGGACGGGCGCGTGCCGGCCGCGGAGCTCGGCATGGGCGTCCGGGCCCAGCCCGATGCCGTACACCCGCCCCGGCACCGTCAGCACGCCCTGCTTGACCCGCAGTTCGCCCGCCTCGGCATGCGGGGCGCGCAGCCAGCTGCGGACGGTGAGGTTGCCCTGCCGGGTCGCATACGGGATGCGGACGGCGACGTGGCCGCGGGAGCCGCTGGGGGTCCGGGCGGCGAGCGAGCGCAGATCGGTGACGCCGGGCGCCAGACGGCGAGGCTCGCCGGCGTCCACGCGCGCGTAGGCGTCCCAGCGGCCCTCGGGGAGGGCGACGATGCTGGGCAGCGCGGCGCGCAGCCGGCCGTCCGCGGCGGGGGTCAGCGGCAGGTACACCTCGTCGTGGCTGTCGCGGCGGCGCAGCACGAGCAGGGCCGTGGCCGTCTCCCCGACCGCGCGGACGTCGAAGGTCAGGCCGCCCGCGGAGTCGGCGATGCAGTCGGCGCGCAGCGGTGTGGACTGCGAAGCCACCGTCGTCATGCGGTACGGATCCCTTCTCGTCCTGTGCTTCTCTGTCAGACCGACGAACAGGCACTTTGGTTGCCCTTTACCCGGACAGCGGCCGACACCGGATCACGGCCGCCGGCCGGCTACGGCCGGTAGGGGAGTTGCGGCACGTCGAAGCAGGTGCTGTTCATGTCGCCCTGGGACACCCAGCCCCTGCCGTCCTGCCAGCGAGCCACCGACAGACAGGTCCTGCGGTCCTTCGGCGGCTCGGCCAGCCGCTCGAAGGACACGGGAACCAGCAGCCCGCCCGCGGTGTAGTGCTCACTGCGGTTCATGAAGGCGTCGACGCACGCGCGCGTGATGCCCGCCCGTGCACAGGACTTCGCCGCGTCCGTGAACCACATGGCGGCCGCCCAGCCCTCCAACTGCCACTGGGAGTGCGTCTTCAGACCCTTCGTCGCGTCCCGGAACTCGCGTACGGCCGCGTTACCGGTGTCCTCGTAGTTGCGGCTGGAGCCGGTGGCCCAGAGGGCGTTGCGGCAGCGCGGGGAGTCCTTGTAGTCGTCGGGGACGGTGGACGTCCAGTTCTGGACGTTGGTGACCTTCGCGGTGACCTTGGCGCCGACCTCGTCCATCGCCTTGCACAGCTGGGCGTTGCCATGGGTGTCGATCGCGTCGAAGACCAGGTCGGCGCCCTGCTCCTTCAGGTCGGCCGCGGCGGCACGGAAGTTGGGCAGTGCGAAGTCGACCTGTTCGGTGACCACCTTGTAGCCCTCGGCCTTCAGGCCCTGCTCGACGAGACGGGCGTAGGCGGCGGACGCGGCCTGGTTGTAGGACACGACGGCGGCCGTGCGGGCGCCCTTCTCGCGCTTGAAGTAGCGGTAGACCTCCGTGCCGCCGTAGAGCTTCCCGTCCCAGCCGGGGGTGCCGTTCCTCGGGGCGAGGCTGCCGTAGATGCCGTAGAGGTGCGGCCAGGTGTCGTAGGCGGCGCCGATGGGCTGGCCGCCGATGTCGGGCACGCGCGCGTGGGAGACGCGGGAGGCGCCCGCGTAGTCGAGGGCGGTGGTGGCGACCAGGGCGACCACCTGGTCCTCCTCGATCAGCCGGTGCACGCAGGTGTTGTTGCCGACGCCGCTGCCGCCGTCGTCGCACTCCCGCACCTCGACGGGGTGCCCGTCGATGCCCCCGCGCGCGTCGAGCCGGTCGAAGTAGGCCTTGGCGCCGTCGCGCGGGCCGGTGAAGGTGTTGCCGCCGACCGGGCTGGTGGCGCTGGTGATGATGCCGACGCGGACGGGTGTGCCGCTGCTGGGCGCGGGCGCGTTCGTCCGCCCGTCGTGCTCGAAGTCGCTCTCCGGCAGACGGCTGCCGCAGGCCGTGCCCAGCAGGAGCAGCAGCGCCGCGGCAGCGCACTCAGCAGCCGGGGAGAGCCGACGCCGAGGCATTGCCGCTCATGCCGACCAGTGCACAGAGGGTGTTCACGGAGACCTTCCAGGTGCCGTTCTGCTCGACGGCCGTCCCGGAGGCGTTCGGCAGGGCGGTGGCGCCCTTGAGGGTCAGGTTGTACGTCACGGTCGCCTTGGTGGGCGAGGTGAAGTCGACCTTCGTCACCTGGGCCTGCACCTGCCCGCCACGCTGGTCACCGCCGAAGGCCTTCAGGACCAGCACCATCCTGTCGCCGTTCTCCAGGACGGCCAGCTTGTCCTTGACGGGCGTCTTCGGGTCGAAGAACTTCTCCCAGTTCTGCTTGATCTCCTTCGTGGCCGCCGCCGGGTCAGCGGGCGCGGTGGCCGGCGCGCTCGTCGTCTTCTCCACGGACGGAGTGGGGGGTGTGCTCGAGCTGCCGCCGCCGTTGTCGTCACTGCACGCCGCGAGGACCGGGGCGAGGATGAGAACAAGGGCGGCCGCGAACGCCGTGCCCCGTCCCGCCGCCCTTGGGCCGCGCCCCCTGCCCGCGTTCCCCCGCCTGAGGTCGCTCCCGAGAACCATCTGGCTCACCACCGGGTGTCGGTCCGGGCAAGGTGCGCCCGGTGCTTTCAGGGTCAGCTTCCAGGAGGCATAGTGCAAGCCATTGGCTGACATGGACAGGCACATGCACAGAAACGCGACGTGTGGGAGCCAGTTATGCGGACAGCCCGACTGCGGACCGTGCACCCCGTCCTGTGGGCCGGCTGGGCCGCGCTCGCCGCGGGTGCGGTGCTGTGCGTCCTCGGCTGGTACGGCATCTCCGGTGAGCGTTACGCCGAGCGTCAGCTGCCCTATCTGGCCTCCTGCACGGTCCCCGGCGCCGCGCTGATCATCGCCGGGTCGGTGCTGCTCACCCACGGCCGGGGCGCGCTCGCCGCCGCACGCGTGGAGGAGCTGTACGGCCTGCTGGTCGCCGCCGAGTCCGCCGACGCCGACGAGTCCCGGCAGGCGGCCGCCCTGCCCCTGGCGGTCAGCGGTGACCTGCTGATGGTGCCGGGCGGCACGCTGTGGCACCGGGCGGACTGCCCGCTGGTCTCCGGGAAGGTGGAGGCGGTGCCGGTCGACGCGAAACTGCTGCAGAGCGGCGAGCTGGGCCCGTGCCCGATCTGCGAACCCGCCGACGAGACCGGCTGAAGCCTCCCGATGTCCTCCCTGACGTACGACCTCACGCTCGCCGGCCTCTCCGTCGGCAGCGCGGCCGCGCTCACCGGGATCGGCCTGATCGTGACGTACCGCGCGACCGGCGTGCTGAACTTCGCGCACGGCGCGATCGCGATGGTGTGCGCTTATGCGCTGCGGCAGTGCGTGGTCGAGTGGGGGTGGCCACTGTGGCTGGGGGCCACGGTGACGCTCGTCGTCCTGGCCCCGGCGATCGGCGTGGTCCTGGAACGGTTCGTCTTCCGGCCGCTCGCCGTCCTGGGCAGCGACCCGGCGCAGACACTCGTGGCATCCATCGGGGTCTTCGTCCTGCTGGTCGGCGGGGCGGCGCTGGTGTGGGGGCAGGGTGCGCGGGACGACGCTCCGGAGCTGGTGTCGGAGGACCCCTGGGGCCAGTTGGCCGTGGTGCTCGTGCTGGCGGTGGGGGTCGGGTCCGTGATCCGCTGGACGCGGTTCGGGCGGGAGCTGCGCGCCGTGGTCGACGACCGGCAGCTCGCGGTGCTCGGCGGGATCGACGCGGACCGGGTGGCGGCCGCGGGCTGGGCGTTCGGTGCGTTCACGGCCGGCCTGACGGGGGCGCTCCTGGCGCCGTACGTACGGCTGGACCCGTACGGTCTGCCGCTGCTCGTGATGGAGGTGGTGGCGGTCGCGGTGGCGGCGCGGATGCGGCACCTGCCGGTGGCCGTCGTCGTGGCGCTGGGCATCGGGATCGCGCAGAGCCAGCTGACGCGGCTGCATCCCGGCGGCTGGGGCGAGCCTCTGCTGCAGGCGGTGGGCGCGAACCTGTTCGTGGTGGCCCTGCTGATCGCGGCCCTGGTGCTGCCGCGGATCGGCACCCGTGACGCGCTGCCCCGCACGGCCACCGCGCGCGTGCCGACACCGCCGGGCGCAGGGATAGTCGCCGCCGTCCTGTTCCTGCTCCCCCTGGGGTTCGCCGGTTCGGACCTGCACACCTCGGTCCAGGTGCCGGCGCTGGGCGTGGTCCTGCTGTCCCTGGTGGTGGTCACCGGCCGGGGCGGCCAGATCTCCCTGGGACAGGCCGCTTACGCGGGCCTGGGAGCCTTGTTCACGGCCCTCCTCGCAGCGGGCCGTTTCCCGGGGCTGCCGCGCCTGCCCGAGCTGGCCGCCCTGGCGGTGGCGGTGGTCCTGGTCGCTCCCCTGGGCCTCCTGACGGGCTGGCCGGCGATCGGCCGCCAGGGCCTCGCCCTCGCACTGGCGACGTTCGCGGTGGGCGTCGGCGTGAGCCGCTTCGTCTTCGCGCAGCCGTACGCCACGTCCGGCCTCTGGCTGGACCGCCCCCCGGGCTTCGACGGCGACCGCGCCTACTACGTCCTCGAACTGGCCCTGCTGGCAGCCGCGTTGCTGGCCACGCGGGCGCTGCGCCGAGGCCGCACGGGCCGGGCCCTGGCCGCCATGCGCGACCACGAGTCGGGCGCCTCGGCAGCCGGCGTCCGGGTCCCCTCGCTCAAGCTCCTGGCCTTCGTCTCGGGCGCCGCCCTGGCCGCGCTCGGCGGCGGCATGCTCGGCATGGGCCTGCGGGCCTTCGACCCGGGCGCCTACGACCCGGTACGCAGCCTGCTCTGGTTCGCCGCCGTCGTGGTGCTGGGCGCCGACAGCACCCTGGGCGCCCTGGCCGCGGCCGCCCTCCTGGTGGGCCTGGACGCGGGCGCCCGCGGCGGGATGGCGGCGGCCCTGATCGGCGTACTGGCGGTGCTGGTCGGCCGCTTCCCGGGCGGCCCGTACGAGGCGCTGCGGGCAGCGGCGGCGGGCCTGCGGCTGCGACGGAGGGCACGGCTGACGCCCTTGGGGATGCGCGTACGAGCACGGCTGCGCCCCACGGAACGACGACCTGACCAGCAGCCTGGCACTGGTCCCTCACGAAAACACCCCGCAGCCGCCGACAGCGCCCAGCCCCCACAGGGGCCACCCGCACCCGACAACGAAAGCCGCACGAGTGGTGCGGGTGGGAACCCACACCCGGCCGAAGGCCGGGTGCACCCCCACACACCCGCACACGCACCCGCACCGACCCTCCAAGCCCACGAACTCCACGCCCGCTACGACGGCTTCCAGGCCCTCGACGGAGTAGACCTCGCCGTCCCGCCGGGACAGATCACCGCCATCGTCGGCCCCAACGGGGCAGGCAAGAGCACCCTCTTCCACTGCCTGGCAGGCACCCTGCACCCCACCCACGGCCAAGTCCGCCTGGGCCCAAGGGACATCACGCGGCTCGCCGCCCACACCCGCACCCGCCTGGGAATCGCCCGCACCTTCCAACAACTCTCCGTCTTCCCGTCCTTGACGGTGGCCGAAAACGTCCGCGTGGGCGCCGAACAGGGCCGGCTGCACGATCCGGCAGCCGTCGACCGGGCGTTGCGGCTGCTCGGCCTCGACGGCCCCGTACGAACCCGGCCCGCCGCGAACCTCCCCACCGGCACACTGCGCCGCGTAGAGCTGGCCAGGGCCCTGGCGGGCGGCCCCCGCGTGCTGCTGCTCGACGAGCCCGCGGCCGGCCTCGACAGCACCGAGGTCGCCGCCCTGGCACGGGTGCTGAAGGCCCTGGCGGCCGACGGCACCGCCCTCCTCGTGGTGGAGCACGACCTCGACCTGGTCGCCGACCTCGCTGACGTCGTCCACGTCATGACGGCGGGCCGTATCGTCGCCTCCGGCCCACCGGGACACGTACTCCACACCCTCGGCACCGGGGAGGCGGGCGCATGACCATCTCCCTGCGGCACGCGCGCGTGCGTTACGGCCCCCTGGAGGCCCTGCACGGCGTCACCCTCGCCGCCCCCGGCCCCGGCCTCACCGTCCTGCTCGGCCGCAACGGCTCCGGCCGTACGACCGCGCTGCGCG
This sequence comes from Streptomyces sp. NPDC001137, assembly GCF_040298885.1. Lineage (NCBI taxonomy): Bacteria > Bacillati > Actinomycetota > Actinomycetes > Kitasatosporales > Streptomycetaceae > Streptomyces > Streptomyces sp. NPDC001137. Next base: position 3,733 of record NZ_JBEPBA010000004.1, on the reverse strand, counting down.
CGCTGGCCGGTGTCGTACCGCTGTCCGGTGGCGCGGTGGTGTGGGACGGCGTGGACGTCAGCCGGACCCCGGCGTACGAGCGGGCCCGGCGGGGCCTGTGTCTGGTTCCCGAGCGGCAGGCCGTGTTCGGCTCCCTCACCGTGCAGGAGAACCTCGAACTGGCGGCCGACGACCACGGTTTCGCCCTGGAGGCCTATCCGCAGCTGGAGCCCCTGCTCGCGCGCCGCGCCGGCACCCTCTCCGGCGGCGAGCAGCGCATGCTCGCCCTCTCCCGCGCCCTGCTGGCACGCGCACGTGTGGTGCTCGTCGACGAGCCCGCGCAGGGCATGTCGCCCGCGGTCGCGGCCCGCACCTACGAGCTGCTGGGCGCCCTCGACGCCTGCGTCGTCATCGCCGAGCAGCGGCTGCCGCCCGGCCTCCGCGACCGGACGGGGGTCATCGTGTACGAACTGCGCCGCGGCACCGTCGTGTTCAGCGGAGAGGCGGGCGAACGGGAGCGTCGTCCTCGGTCAGGGGCGGGCCGGCCGCCTCGAAGTCCTGGTACGGCTCCTGGGCGCGGGCCGAGCCCCGCGGGATGAGCAGCTGCGTACCGACGTTCAGCCGGGTCGGATGCTCGCCGACCATGTCCCTGTTGGCCCGGTACAGCGACAGCCAGCCGCCGTCGACGCCGTACCTGTCCGCGATCGACACCAGCGTCTCGCCGGCGTGGACGGCGTGCACGCGCCCCTGGAGACGGTAGCGCTGGGAGCAGGCCGGCCAGGTCTCCCACCCCTGGGCGGCCAGCACCTTCTCGGCCACGGCGATCTGCTCCTCACGGCTGGCGAGATCCGCGCGCGGGGCGTACTTCAGCCCGCCGAAGTACTTCCAGGTGGACTGCCGGAACTGCAGCCCGCCGTAGAAGCCGTTCCCGGTGTTGATGTCCCACCGTCCGCCGCTCTCACAGTCCGCGATGCAGCCCCAGGGCCAGTGGTCCTTGGCACAGGCGTAGGAAAAGCGCACCGGAAGCGTTCCCGGCAGCGGTGGCGGTGGTGCCGCCTGCGCCGTGACGGGGACGAGGGCGCCGAACAGGGCGGCGGCCAGCGCTAGTGCGAACTGCGTACGGTGCATGCGGAACATCGGGCCACGGTAAGCAGTGGGCGCCCCGCGAGCGCTCCGGCGCGTCCGAGGGGCCGAAGGGCCCCACCCGGTCGGACGACCGGACGAGGCCCTTCGGTGAGGGGAGCGGCTCAGAGGTCGAGCTGCTGCCCGGGCACGATCAGGTCGGGGTCACCGCCGATGACGGCCTTGTTGGCGGCGTACAGCCGCTGCCAGGTGGTCCCGTGCCGGGCGGCGATCTTGCTCAGGGTGTCGCCCTCGCGGACGGTGTAGTCGCCGCGGGAGGCACTGCGCCCCGTGTGACCGGCCGAACGTGCCGGCGCCTTCGACGGCTTCGACTTGGCCACGGATTTCGGCTTGGCGGCCGATGAGGACTTGGTGGTGGCGGATCCGGAGGAGGCCGCGGGTGCGCTGCCGTACGCTCCGGCCCGTGCCGAACAGACCGGCCAGGCACCCCAACCCTGGGCGTGCTGGACCTTGGTGGCCACTGCGATCTGCTGTTCCCTGGAGGCCCCGGCGGCCGTCGGCGCATAGGCCGTGCCGCCGTACGCGCGCCAGGTGCCGGCGGAGAACTGCAGCCCGCCGTAGTAGCCGTTGCCGGTGTTGATGTGCCAGTTGCCGCCGCTCTCGCACTGGGCGATGCGGTCCCACACCCCGCCGTCCGCCGCCGCGGCGTTGCCGGTCGCGGCCAGCAGCCCGAGCGGGGCGAGCAGTGCAGCCCCGGCGAGGAGCGCCGTCGTACGGTTCCTGCGGACGTTGTCACGGGTGGTATCGGCACACTCGGACATGTAATTCCCTCTCGAAACACCCGGGCTCCCCCAAGGCGGGGCGCGCTCACGGCACATGGGCCGGTCGCCGCGCTCCGCCCCGTCCGCCGGTGATCGCGTTCTGCTGGTACTGCTGGCTGGTGCGGTCGGCGGACGTTCCCGAGCGGTGCTCGTTGCACACGGCGGAGGAATCTAAGGAGCCTGTCGAGGCGTCAGCAACCAACTGCTTGTCATTCCAGGCCAGTTCGCCGTTACCGCTGGTATCAGCATGTTTCGGCCACCCACTTAATCCGCTGATTTCCTGATTTGTCAACCATGGGTCGTGACGATCTGTGACTCACTTCACGCAACCAACTTCCTTGGATTTCCAAGGAATTGACAATGAGTGTCCGATTCCGCACCTGCGGTGACCCTGCGCGGTGGATGGTTCGACTCCGTTCGCCCTGAAGCGTGACTCCCGCCACAGATCGCCCGTTGTCTTCTTCATGAGCCCGGGACCCGCCCGGTTCACACTTCCCGAGGGGAGCCACCCGTGCCGCGCATGCTCGACGTCAGCGACGAGGTACGAGCCGAGATCGGCGACGAAGAAGCCGACCGGCTGCTCGCCGGAGAGAACGCCCCCGGCAGTTACGACTGCACCTCCTGCCGCACCCCGGGCGACTCCGAACAGGAGCGCACCAGCACCGTCCTGTTCGTCGGCGAGGAGACCGCCGTCCTCGCCTTCGCCCACGCCACCTGCCTGCCCTCGCAGGTCGTCCAGGTCACCGAGGAGCAGCTCCAGGGGGCCGTGCGGTCCATCTCCGGGGACACCGTGGACCTGGACCCCGACCAGGTCGTCCCCGAGCAGGCCGTGCTCGGCGTGACCAGCGGACTCGTCCTCATCGCCGGGGAGTTGCACCCGGCGCTGGTCGTCGAGCCGACCGGGCCCATCGTGCGGCCGGGCACGACCGGCCTCGGTGACGACTTCCTGCCGCTGCTGATCGAGCAGGGCTTCATGCCGCTCATGGAGCTGTCCGAGGTGCCGCCGGTGCTGCACGGCTGGTCGGTGCTGCTCGCCATGGGCCAGCTGCACGCCGTGCTGCAGCCCGGCGCGAACGGCGGACAGCCGGTGGCGTGGTGGCAGGCCCACCAGCCGCTGCAGGTGACCGACGGCTGGCGGGCCGCCGCCAACAAGCACCAGCAGGTGCTCATGTTCGCCGCGCCGGTCGGGTCCATCGGGCGTCAGCCCCGGGAGGACCTGCTGAGGGACGCACTGGACAAGGCGGCGGCCAACGGGAAGCTGGTCGGCGTCGCCATGCCGCTCGCGGGCACATGAGATCACCCAAAGAGGCGGATATCAACCGCATCCCTTGAAGTTCGGGGTCGTTTGGACATACGTGCACGCATACGACATCCCCCGCCGCCAGTCCTTCCAGCCGATTCCCTCCGCCCGCTCGGCCCAGGACATTTCGGGCAGCCACTCGGCCACGCCCATCTACGACGCGCTCTGGTCCGAGTACGTCAAGTCCTTCCGTACGCTGCCGGGTGACCGCAGCGGCGAGGAGAACCTGGGGTTCGTCGCCTTCGGGAACATTCCGACCAGTTCGGACCCGCACGGAGGTCATCGGCCGGGGTCGTTCAGCAGCTCGTACAGCGCCTACAGCGCCGGGGCCTACAGCGCCCGGCAGCAGACGCAGTGGCAGCGCGTGCCGGCCGCACTGCCACCCGGCACGCGCGGCGTCCGCTGAGACGTTCACCGGCACATGGGGGAGGGGGGGGGGCGGGCGGGGGGCCCCCCCCCCCCCCGGGGGGGTAAATAATTTTTGTGGCCGGGGTGTAGCGCACCCCCATCGGGAAATAGGGGTGGTTGGTGTTAGTGTTGTTGTGGTGGT